>NZ_JBFBFA010000033.1:0-85385 GCF_040683915.1 Kitasatospora sp. NPDC093102
CACGCTGTTGAGTTCTCAAGGAACGGACGCTTCCTTCGGACCGCCTTCCAGCGGACCCTCCGGGCTTCGTTCTTTCGTGTTTCCAGCTTATCAGACGCTTTCCGCTCCGTTTACCGGGGCTTTTCGCATCCAAAATCTGGTGTTAACCGCGGAGTCGCGGCGACTCGACCCACCATAGCCGGTCGATGGCCGGAGCGCGAATCGAGCCGCACCGACAGTCCTCCGGACGGCGGCATGATTTGTTGCTCTCGCGAGCATATACAGCAATGGTCCCGATTCGCCAAGATGCCTGTAGAGTGCGGCGCATCGGCCCAGAGGACTAGACCACTCACAGGTCGGTGAGTCGCCGGCCGGACAGGTAGGCAAGGGCGGGCGGGTCTTCGCCCGGGAATGTCAAAAGATGTCCGAAGTTGACATGATTTAGGCTTCAGTTGATCGTCATGCCGCTCCTCGCGGCCGCTCGCTGTACTGCGCATTTGGGAGGCACAACCATGACCACTGTGACGTCGCCGCTGACCGGCAAGATCGTGGGGCTCGCGGGCGTGCCCGACCCGGTGTTCTCGGGTGCGATGGTCGGCCCGGGCACCGCGATCGACCCCGTTCGTGAGCAGACCACGGCGGTCGCTCCGGTGGACGGTGTCGTCGTCTCCATGCACCCGCACGCGTTCGTCGTCGTGGACGCCGAGGGCCACGGCGTGCTGACCCACCTCGGGATCGACACGGTTCAGCTCAACGGCGAGGGCTTCGAGCTGCTCGTCAACAAGGGCGACACGGTGACCCGCGGTCAGGCCGTCATCAAGTGGGACCCGGCTGCCGTCGAGGCCGCGGGCAAGTCGCCGATCTCGCCGATCGTGGCGCTGGAGGCCACCACCGAGTCGCTCGGCGCGCTGCGGGAGGACGGCGAGGCCAAGGCGGGCGACCAGCTGTTCAGCTGGAGCTGACCCCTTCCTTCCGACACCCGCCCCGGACGAGATGACGGGGCGGCCCCCACACAGCGGTTCCCGGCGGGGCCGCTCATCTCAGCGGAGACAGGTGACATGGAGAAGACGCTGCGCGGCGTGGGCGTGAGCCACGGGGTCGCGATCGGCCAGGTGCGGCACATGGGGACGGCGGTGCTGGAGCCCCCGGCCACCCAGATCCCGACCGAGGACGCCCCGCGCGAGCAGGCGCGTGCCGAGGCCGCCGTCGAGGCGGTCGCCGCCGACCTCATCGCGCGCGGCAACCTCGCGGGCGGCGAGGCGCAGGCCGTGCTGGAGGCCCAGGCGCTGATGGCGCAGGACCCGGAGCTGATGGCCGACGTGTCCCGCCGGATCGCCGTCGGCAGCAGTGCCGAGCGCGGTGTCTACGACGCGTTCGCGGCCTACCGGGCGCTGCTCGCCTCCGCCGGGGACTACCTGGCCGGACGGGTCGCCGACCTGGACGACGTGCGCAACCGGATCGTCGCCCGGCTGCTCGGTGTGCCGATGCCGGGCGTGCCCGACAGCGACGAGCCGTACGTGCTGTTCGCGCGGGACCTGGCGCCGGCCGACACCGCGCTGCTCGACCCGACGCTGGTGCTCGGCTTCGTGACCGAGGAGGGCGGGCCGACCAGCCACAGCGCCATCCTGGCCCGGGCGCTGGGCGTGCCGGCCGTCGTGGCGCTGCCGGGTGCGACCGAGGTCGGCGAGGGCACCGTCGTCGCGGTGGACGGCAGCTCCGGTGACGTGCTGCTGGAGCCGTCCCAGGAGAAGCAGGACGAGCTGCGGGCGGTCGCCGCCGAGCGCAAGGCCGCGCTCGCCGCCTCCTCTGGCCCGGGGCAGACCTCGGACGGCCACAGGGTGCCGCTGCTGGCCAACGTGGGCGGCCCGGCCGACGTGCCGGCCGCGCTGGAGAACGGCGCCGAGGGCGTCGGCCTGTTCCGCACCGAGTTCCTGTTCCTGGACGATTCGGCGAAGGCACCCGGCGCCGAGAAGCAGGTCGAGGCGTACCGCAAGGTGCTGGAGGCCTTCCCCGAGGGCCGGGTCGTGGTGCGGGTGCTGGACGCCGGCGCTGACAAGCCGCTGGACTTCCTGACCCCGGCCGACGAGCCGAACCCGGCGCTGGGCGTGCGCGGTCTGCGCACCCTGCTCGAACACCCCGAGGTGCTGCGGACCCAGCTCCAGGCGCTCGCCAAGGCTGCCGAGGGCCTGCCCGTGCACCTCGAGGTGATGGCCCCGATGGTGGCCGACCGCAAGGACGCCAAGGACTTCGCGGCCGCGTGCCGGGAGGCCGGGCTGGACGCCAAGTTCGGTGCGATGGTCGAGATCCCGTCGGCCGCACTGCGCGCCAGGGCGATCCTCCAGGAGGTCGAGTTCCTGTCCCTGGGGACCAACGACCTCGCCCAGTACACCTTCGCGGCCGACCGTCAGGTGGGTGCGCTGGCCCGGCTCCAGGACCCGTGGCAGCCGGCCCTGCTGGACCTGGTCGCCGCGGCGGCCGACGCCGCGCGGGCGAGCGGCAAGAGCTGCGGAGTCTGCGGCGAGGCGGCTTCCGACCCGCTGCTGGCCGTGGTGCTGACCGGTCTGGGCGTCACCAGCCTGTCGATGGGCGCGGCCTCGATCCCCTACGTGCGGACCACGCTCGCCAAGTACACGCTGGCGCAGTGCCGCCGGGCGGCGGAGGCGGCCCGGGCCGCGGACGGTGCCGAGGAGGCACGGGCCGCCGTGCAGCAGGTGCTCTCGGGCGAGTAGGGACGGAGAGACGCGAAAGGGGCGCCCCCCGAGAGGACGGTGGGGGGCGCCCCTTTCGCGTACCTCGTCGTGTGCCTGGGGGCCGGTCAGGCCTGGCGGTCCAGGCGGAGCCGCTCGAAGAAGCGCAGGTGCTCGATGTGGTCGACGGAGCCGGGGTTGACGGCCTGCTCCAGCGGGGTGCCGGAGAGGATGCGCTTGACCGGGACCTCGATCCGCTTGCCGGTGAGGGTGTGCGGGAGGCCGCGGACGGCGATGACCTCGTCGGGCACGTGGCGCGGGGAGAGCTCGGTGCGCAGCGAGGTGCGGATGCGGCCGATCACGTCGTCGTTCAGCTCCGCACCGGGGGCGAGGACGACGAACAGCGGCATCCAGTAGCCGCCGTCGGGCTCCTCCAGGCCGATGACCAGGGACTCGGCGATCTCGGGAAGTCGCTCGACCACCTCGTAGATGTCCGAGGAGCCCATCCGGACGCCCTGGCGGTTGAGGGTGGAGTCGGAGCGGCCGTGGATGACGACGGTGCCCCGGGAGGTGACGGTGATCCAGTCGCCGTGGCGCCAGATGCCGGGGTACGTGTCGAAGTAGCTGTCGTGGTACCGGGTGCCCTCGGGGTCGTTCCAGAAGCCGGTGGGCATCGACGGGATGGGCTTGGTGACGACGAGTTCGCCGACGGTGTCGGTGTGCGGGTGGCCCTGGACGTCCCAGGACTCGACGGCGGCGCCGAGGCAGGGGGCCTGGATCTCGCCGAGGTACACCGGGAGGGTGGGGACGCCGCCGACGAAGCAGGAGCAGACGTCGGTGCCGCCGCTGACGGAGGCGAGCCAGACGTCCTGCTTGACCTCGTCGTAGATCCAGCGGAAGCCGTCGGGCGGGAGCGGGGAGCCGGTGGTGCCGATGCAGCGCACGGCGGAGAGGTCGAGGTCCCGGCCGGGGTGGAGCTCGGCCTTGCGGCTGGCGATCACGTAGGCGGCGGAGGTGCCGAGGACGGTGGCGCCGGTACGGGCGGCGACCGACCAGAGGGCGCCGGTGTCGGGGTGGCCGGGGCTGCCGTCGTAGGTGACGATCGTGGCCCCGACCAGGAGGCCGGCCAGCAGGAAGTTCCACATCATCCAGCCGGTGGAGGTGTACCAGAGGAACCGGTCCTGGGGGCCGAGGTCGAGGTGGAGGCCGGCCTGCTTGAGGTGTTCGAGGAGGATACCGCCCTGGCTCTGGACGATCGCCTTGGGCAGGCCGGTGGTGCCGGAGGAGTAGAGGACCCAGAGCGGGTGGTCGAAGGGGACCGTCTCGAAGACCGGCTCGACCTCGTCGGCGACCAGGTCGTCCCAGTTCAGGGCGCCCTCGGGGGCGGGGGCGCCGAGCAGCGGGACGTGCACGACGGTGTGCAGGCTGGGGAGTTCGCGGCGCAGTTCGGCGACGACCTCGGTGCGGTCGTGGTCCTTGCCGCCGTAGTGGTAGCCGTCGATGGCGAAGAGGACGGCGGGTTCGATCTGCTGGAGGCGGTCGAGGACGCTGCGGGCGCCGAAGTCCGGGGCGCAGCTGGTCCAGACCGCGCCGACCGCTGCGGTGGCGAGCAGGGCGACGGCAGCCTGCGGGACATTGGGCAGGTAGGCGCCGACGCGGTCGCCGGGGCCGATGCCGCGGGCGCGCAGGGCGGCGGCCAGCGAGCCGACCTGGCGGCGGAGTTCGGCCCAGGTGAGGACGGCCGGCTGGTCGGTGGTCTCGTCGAGGTGGAGGATCGCGGGACGGTCGGCATTGGCCGGGTCCTCGGCGGCGCGCAGGGCGTGCTCGGCGTAGTTGAGGCGGACACCGGGGAACCAGCGGGCGCCGGGCATGGTGGCGTCGGCGAGGATCTCGACCGGGATGGTGGTGCAGTGGTCGGTGGCCAGCCGGACGTCGAACCACTGGGTGATCGCGGTCCAGAACCGGTCGAGGTCCCCGGTGGACCAGGCGTGCAGGTCGGCGTAGCGCTGGGCGGCCTGCTGGTCGTCGACGGCCGGGGCGAGCGGGGCGGCCGGGGCGCCGTGGTGTTCGGCGGCCCAGGCCTGGAAGGCCACGAGGGTGGTGGCGGCGGCGCGAGCGGGGTTCGGGCGCCAGAGCGGCTGATCCTGCGGTGGGGTGCTCACGGTGGTGGTCTCCCGGCCGGTGGTGGGGACGGGAGGGCTCGTGGCAGACCCGTCCGGTTGGGCTGTCGGTGCAGACCATGCCATGTGATCGCCCGCCGCGCCAGGGTCGGCCGGTGGGTGGACGGCAGGTCAGCGGGGGGTGAACTCGCCGCTGAACCAGCGGCGCAGGACGCCGTTGTGGAAGTCCCAGACCAGCGGGGTCTCGGCGGTGGCGAGCAGCCAGCCGTCGGTCTCGTCGGTGGGGCGCGAGGGCGGGAGGTCGGCGAGCGGGCGGGCCGGGAGCAGTCCGCAGAGCATGACGAAGCGGCCGTTGGGGTCGGACGCGGTGTGGATCAGGGTGACCTCGGCCGGGTCGGCGGGGATGCCGGTCTCCTCGTGCAGTTCGCGCACGCAGGCCTGCTGCCAGCTCTCGCCGTAGTCCATGTAGCCGCCGGGAAAGGCGAGTTCGCCGTAGCCGGGCTCGATGGTGCGGCGGATGACGACCAGCGCGGGGTCGGCGTCGGGGCGGGTGACGGGGAGGACGGTGACCGCGACGGGCAGCGGGTTGCGGTAGCTGATCTCGGTGCAGCCGGGGCAGGTGCGCGGCCAGTCGCGGGTGCCGGGCGGGTAGGGCGTGCCGCAGAAGTGGCAGTGCGAGAACGGCCGGTGGGCGGTCTGGATCGCTTCGTCAGTGGTCATGGCCGGATGGTAGCCCGGTGGGTCGACGGTGTTGCCGCGAGCTGCGGAACGTCAGGGGGCCCCGGGGCCGTCGGCCGTGCCGTCGCGGGTGGGGCGGAGCAGCGCCGGGTGCAGCAGGCGGGCGTCGCCGGCGTGGTAGGTGCGGGCGCGGGGGCCGCCGCGGGCGCCGCCGCGCTCGGTGGTGGCGCCGGTGCTCTCGACGAAGCCGGGCACGGACAGCACCTTGCGGTGGAAGTTGCCGGGGTGGAGCTTCTCGTCCCAGACCGCCTCGTAGACGGCGCGGAGCTCGGGGATGGTGAAGTCGTGCGGCAGGAAGGCGGTGGCCAGCGGGCTGTACTCGAGTTTGGCGCGCACCCGGTCGAGGCCGTCGGCGAGGATGCGGGCGTGGTCGAAGGCCAGCGTGAGCGGGCCGGGGCCGGTGCGCCCGTCGACGCCACCCCCGTGGGTGTCGGCGGGCGCACCGGCGGCTCGGGACCGGCCGCAGGGCCGGAGGTCCAGGTCGGAGACGGGGTGCCAGGCGGCGGCCGCGGCGTCCGTGCCGGCCTGGGGGTCGGGCAGGTCGGGGGCGAAGGCGAGGTAGGCGACGGAGACGACGTGCATCCGCGGGTCCCGCTCGGGGGCGCCGTAGGTGCCGAGCTGTTCGAGGTGGAGGCGGCAGAGCCTGACCTCGGCCTCGGAAGCGCTCCGCAGGCCCGTCTCCTCGGCGAGCTCGCGGGCGGCCGCCTCGTCCAGGCCTTCCTCGCCGGCCCGCAGGAAGCCGCCGGGCAGCGCCCAGCAGCCCTGGTAGGGCGGGGCGCCGCGCTCGACGAGCAGGACGTGCAGGCTGCCGTGGCGCAAGGTCAGGGCGACCACGTCCACGGTGACGGCGATCGGGGCGTAGGCGCGCGGGTCGTACGCGGCGAGCCACTCCTGCTCGGCCTCGGGCCCGGTGGAAGGCGGTTGGTCGTCCGCTGCCATCGCCGGGCTCCTTTCCGTGCTCGCCGACGCCAGGTGACCTGTCTCACCGGCGTTGTTCTTCTCGGGATGAGCACAACGTAGCGATTGGGTTCCCCCGCGGCAAATGGTTTTCCCGCTCGGCGGGGACACCCACCTCTAGGCTGTGACCAGGAACTCTGCCAGAGGAGACCGACATGCCCACTGCTCCCCCGCCGGATTTCGCCGCCGCGCTGGCCGCCGGGCCGCTGGTGCTCGACGGCGGGATGTCGAACCAGTTGGCGGCGTCCGGGCACGACCTGTCGGACGAACTGTGGTCGGCGCGGCTGCTGGCGGACGACCCGCAGGCGGTGGTGGCCGCGCACCGGGCGTACTTCGCGGCGGGCGCGGACGTCGCGATAACCGCGAGCTACCAGGCGAGCTTCGAGGGCTTCGCGCGCCGAGGGGTCGGCCGGGCACAGGCCGCGCGACTGCTGGCGAGCAGCGTGGAGCTGGCCCGGGAGGCGGCGCGGTCGGAGCCGGGCGGGCGACGGCGCTGGGTGGCGGCCTCGGTGGGCCCGTACGGGGCGGTGCTGGCGGACGGTTCGGAGTACCGGGGCCGGTACGGGCTGAGCGTCGCGGAGCTGGCGGACTTCCACCGGCCGCGGCTGGAGGTGCTGGCGGCGGCCAGGCCGGACGTGCTGGCGCTGGAGACGGTGCCCGACGTGGACGAGGCGCGGGCGCTGCTGGGGCTGGTGCGCGGGCTGGGGGTACCGGCCTGGCTGTCGTACAGCATCGAGGGCGACCGGACCAGGGCCGGGCAGCCGCTGGCGGAGGCCTTCGCGCCGGCCGCCGATGTGGACGAGGTGGTCGCGGTAGGCGTCAACTGCTGTACGCCGCAGGACGCGGACCGGGCGGTGGCGGTGGCCGCCGAGGTGACCGGGAAGCCGGTGGTGGTCTACCCGAACAGCGGTGAGAGCTGGGACGCCGCCCGCCGGGGCTGGTACGGCGAGCCGACCTTTCGATCGGCGCGGGTGGGCGGCTGGCTCGCGGGCGGGGCGCGGCTGGTGGGCGGCTGCTGCCGGGTCGGGACGGACGGGATCGCGGCGCTGGCGGCGGAGGTGGCGGTGCTGCGGGCGGGGGCGGTGGGCTGAGGCGGCGGGGCCACGGCCTGCGGTTCGGACCGCCGGCGGGCGGGGTTACCCGGGGGGAAGGTGCACGGAGTCGGGGCGGCCTGGCAGACTCGTCCCGTCACCACTGCGGTCGACATTGTCGACCGCCTGTCAGCGCGGAGGTACCCATGCCCGGCCCGATCCAGTCGCTTTCCCGGGCCGCCGCGATCATGCGCCTGCTGGCCGGCGGCGAGCGCCGGCTCGGCCTGTCCGAGGTCGCGACGGCGCTGGACCTGGCCAAGGGCACCGCGCACGGCATCCTGCGCACGCTGCAGCAGGAGGGGTTCGTCGAGCAGGACCCGGAGAGCGGCAAGTACCAGCTGGGCGCCGAACTGCTGCGGCTGGGGCAGAGCTACCTGGACGTGCACGAGCTGCGGGCGCGGGCGCTGGTGTGGGCGGACGACCTGGCCCGGGCGGCCGGGGAGACGGTCTACCTGGGGGTGCTGCACCAGCAGGGCGTGCTGATCGTGCACCACGTGTTCCGGCCGGACGACACCCGGCAGGTGCTGGAGGTGGGCTCGATGCAGCCGCTGCACAGCACTGCGCTGGGCAAGGTGCTGGTGGCCTACGACCCGGTCGCGCGCGGGGAGTTGGGCGACGACCCGTACGAGTCGTACACCCTGCGGACGCTGACCGGTTCGGCCGACGTGGACGCCGAGTGCGCGCTGATCCGGGAGCGCGGCTGGGCGGACTCGATCGAGGAGACCTGGGAGGGCGTGGCCTCGATCGGCGCGCTGATCCAGGACCGGCGGCGCAACCCGGTGGGCGCGGTGTGCATCAGCGGGGCGGTCGAGCGGGTCTGCGAGGACGGCTTCGTGAAGCCCGCGCTGGTGGCCTCGGTGCGCAGCGCGGCGCGGGCGATCTCCCGCGACCTGGGCGCCGGGCGGTTCTGAGTACATCCGGGGACGGCTCGCGACGGGCCGTCGATTCGTCACGCTGAGGCGCGGACGGGCGGGAGGCCTGTCCGCGCCTCTGGCGTTTTGTCCTGTTTCGGGGCGCTCCGCTCGGTAACGTCGACGGACCGGTCGAGGCGAGGGTCACAGCTCCGTAACCCCGCCTTGACGTGGGGGCGACCCGGGGAGGAAGCTTCCGCATGACGGTCGACATTGTCGAACGATGGCCGGGAAGATCACTCCCACAGTGCGCTCACCCGCACAGCGATCGACCAGCCGCCTGCCCCCACCCACCCTCCGGGCCATATGGACAAGGGAGTCTTTGTGTCCGCGTTCTCCAACGGCGACGTTTTCGTCGGCGAAACCCTCGGCACCGCCGCCCTGATACTCCTCGGCGGCGGCGTCTGCGCCGCCGTGACCCTCAAGAAGTCGAAGGCCGTCAACGCCGGCTGGCTGGCGATCACCTTCGGCTGGGGATTCGCGGTCCTCATCGCCGCCTACATGTCGGCTCCGAAGTCCGGTGCCCACCTCAACCCGGCCGTCACCATCGCGCTCGCGGTCAAGAGCGGCGAGTGGAGCCAGGTGCCGCTCTACATCGGCTCCCAGCTGCTCGGCGCGATCATCGGCGCCGTACTGGTCTGGGCCACCTACCTGGGCCAGTTCAACGCGAACAAGGAACCCACCCTCGGCATCTTCTCGACCGGCCCCGAGATCCGGAACCCGATCCAGAACGTGATCACCGAGGTCATCGGCACCTTCGTGCTCTGCTTCGCGATCCTCACCATCGGCACCAACTCCGGCCTCTCCCAGTCCGGCACCGGCACCCTGATGGTCGCCTTCACCGTCGTCGGCATCGGCCTCTCGCTGGGCGGCCCGACCGGCTACGCCATCAACCCGGCCCGCGACCTCGGCCCGCGCATCGCGCACACCCTGCTGCCGATCCCGAACAAGGGCGACTCCGACTGGTCGTACGCCTGGATCCCGGTCGTCGGCCCGCTCCTGGGCGGCCTGGCGGCCGGCGGCGTCTACAACGCCATCTTCTAGCGGACGGGTTCGACCCCGCCGAGCACGGGGACTGACCGAGCAAGCGCGTCAGGCCCACCCACCCCGTAACCCCCGAACCCGAGCCGAGGACCCTCCCCATGACCTCCACCGGTAACTACATCGCCGCGATCGACCAGGGCACCACCTCCAGCCGCTGCATCATCTTCGGCGCCGACGGCCGGATCGTCGCCGTCGACCAGCAGGAGCACCGGCAGATCTTCCCCCAGCCCGGCTACGTCGAGCACGACGCCGCCGAGATCTGGACCCGGGTGCAGTCGGTCGTCCGCGGCGCGCTGGAGAAGGCCGGCCTGACCAAGGACGACATCCGCGCGATCGGCATCACCAACCAGCGCGAGACCACCGTCCTGTGGGACAAGAACACCGGCGAGCCGGTGCACAACGCGCTGGTGTGGCAGGACACCCGCACCGAGGCGCTCTGCCGTGAGCTGGGCCGCAACGTCGGCCAGGACCGCTTCCGCCGCGAGACCGGCCTCCCGCTGGCCAGCTACTTCGCCGGCCCGAAGATCCGCTGGCTGCTGGACAACGTCGAGGGCCTGCGCGAGCGCGCCGAGGCCGGCGACATCCTCTTCGGCACCATGGACACCTGGGTGATCTGGAACCTCACCGGCGGTGTCAACGGCGGCAAGCACGTCACGGACGTCACCAACGCCAGCCGCACCATGCTGATGAACCTGCACACCCTGCAGTGGGACGAGAAGATCGCCGAGTCGATGGACGTGCCGATGGCCGTCCTGCCGGAGATCCGCTCCTCCGCCGAGGTGTACGGCGAGGCCGTCGGCGACCTGGCCGGCGTCCCGGTCGCCTCCGCGCTCGGCGACCAGCAGGCCGCGCTGTTCGGCCAGACCTGCTTCGACGAGGGCGAGGCCAAGTCCACCTACGGCACCGGCACCTTCCTGCTGCTGAACACCGGCGAGAAGATCGTCAACTCGTACCACGGCCTGCTGACCACCGTCGGCTACCGGATCGGCGACCAGGCCCCGGTGTACGCGCTGGAGGGCTCGATCGCCGTCACCGGCTCGCTCGTCCAGTGGCTGCGCGACCAGCTCGGCATCATCTCCACCGCCGCCGAGATCGAGACCCTCGCCAACACCGTCGAGGACAACGGCGGCGCCTACTTCGTCCCGGCCTTCTCCGGCCTGTTCGCCCCGTACTGGCGCTCCGACGCCCGCGGTGTGATCGCCGGCCTGACCCGGTACGTCACCAAGGGCCACCTGGCCCGGGCCGTCCTGGAGGCCACCGCCTGGCAGACCCGCGAGGTCGTCGACGCCATGCAGAAGGACTCCGGGGTCGAGCTCACCGCCCTGAAGGTCGACGGCGGCATGACCAGCAACAACCTGCTCATGCAGAACATCGCCGACGTCCTGGACGCCCCGGTCGAGCGCCCGTACGTGGCCGAGACCACCGCCCTCGGCGCCGCCTACGCTGCCGGTCTCGCCGTCGGCTTCTGGAACGACCTCGACACCCTGCGGTCCAACTGGCACCGCGCCGCCGAGTGGACCCCGCGCATGGACGAGGCCACTCGGGAGCGTGAGTACAAGAAGTGGCTCAAGGCCGTGGAGCGCACCATGGGCTGGGTGGAGGAGGAAGAGAACAACTGACCGACAAGCCGGTCGGGGCCCCGTGCCCCGACCGGCCGCCCGCTGTTCCGGCAACGGGCGTCACCGTGTTTCACCGGCCCGCCGCACCGGGCCGCCCGGCCTCTCCCGTAGGGGCCGCACCGCACACGAGAGGAGTAACGGCGCCGCCCGACCCGCGCGCCGTACACAACCACCATGGCAACCATCCCGACCCTGGGCGCCGAGCGCACCGCCGGCCACACCGCCTCCCGCGCCGAGACCCGCGAGCTGCTCGGCAAGGCCACCTACGACCTGCTGGTGATCGGGGGCGGCATCCTCGGCACGGCCGTCGCCTGGACCGCCTCCCAGGCCGGCCTGAAGGTCGCCATGGTCGACGCCGGCGACTTCGCCGGCGCCACCTCCAGCGCCTCCTCCAAGCTCGTCCACGGCGGTCTGCGCTACCTGCAGACCGGTGCGGTCAAGCTGGTCGCGGAGAACCACAAGGAGCGCCGCGCGCTCTCCACCGACGTGGCCCCGCACCTGGTCAACCCGCTGACCTTCTTCGTGCCGGTCTACAAGGGCGGCCCGCACGGCGCCGCCAAGCTCGGCGCCGGCGTCTTCCTGTACTCGGCGCTGTCCGCCTTCCGCGACGGCATGGGCCGGGTCTCCACCGCCGCGCACGCCGCCCAGCAGGTGCCCGCACTGCGCACCGAGGGCCTGCGCTCGGTGGCCGTCTACGGCGACCACCAGATGAACGACTCGCGCGTCGCCGTGATGACCGTGCGCGCCGCGGTCGACGCCGGTGCCGTGGTGCTCAACCACGCCGAGGTCACCGGGCTGCGCTTCACCGGCGGCCGGGTCACCGGTGCCGAGGTCCGCGACCGCCTGGACGGCAGCGAGTTCGGCATCGACGCCCGCCTGGTGCTGAACGCCACCGGCCCGTGGGTGGACCACCTGCGCACGATGGAGGACTCCGGCGCCGCGCCGTCGATCCGCCTCTCCAAGGGCGCCCACGTGGTCGTCAAGCGCCGCTCGCCGTGGCGCGCCGCGCTGACCATCCCGATCGACAAGTACCGCGTCTCCTTCGCCATCCCGTGGGAGGACCACGTCCTGCTCGGCACCACCGACGAGGAGTACACCGGCGACCCGAAGGACGTCCGGGCCACCGAGGCGGACATCGACCAGATCATGGGCGAGGCCGCGCACGCGATCCGCGACGAGCACCTCGACCGCGACCTGATCACCTACTCCTTCGCCGGCCTGCGGGTGCTGCCGGGCGGCCCGGGCGACACGGCCGCCGCCAAGCGCGAGACCGTCGTCACCGAGGGCCGCGGCGGCATGCTGTCGGTCTCCGGCGGCAAGTGGACCACCTACCGGCACATCGGCCGCACCGTGCTGGAGAAGCTGGCCCACGTGCCCGGCACCAGCCTCGGCGAGGACATGTCCCCGATCGCCCCGACCGTCCCGCTGCCGGGCGTCGGCGCACCGAACGCGGTGGCGCACCGCCTGCTGATCGACCGTGAGCCGGGCTCGCGGATGGAGCCGCTGGTGGCCAAGCACCTGGCCAGCCACTACGGCACCCTGTCCTTCGAGATCGCCCGCATGATCGACGAGAACCCGGAGCTCGGCCGGCCGATCCACGAGGACGGTCCGGACGTCTGGGCGCAGGTCGCGTACGCGGCGGACAACGAGTGGGCGTACACCACGGACGACGTGCTGCGCCGCCGCACCACGATGACGGTGCGCGGGCTGGACACCCCGGAGATCCGGGCCGAGGTCGAGGCCTTCCTCGCGAAGCGCTCCAAGTAGGCGCGGCTCGGCACCGTCGGTCCGAGGACGTTCACAGGGCGGGCACTCCGGGGTTTCCCGGGGTGCCCGCCCTTTCGCACTCGTGCGTGCACAATGCGTCACGATCCCATCAACTTCCTAAGGAAATATTCAGAATCTGGACGGATTTGCCCCTATTTACCATGATCATCCTCCCTGATGATCTTGCTTATGCTCCGGACCTCTTTCACCAAGAGTGAGCCAAGGAGCTCCCATGCACGTTCCAAAGCGGGCCCTCGTCGGTCCGCTGTCCCTCGCGGTGGCGCTGTCGCTGTCACTGGCCGGCGGAGCGCCGGTCGCGTACGCGGCGAAGCCCCACCCCAAGCCCTCCCCCGGAAAGCCGCCGTCGGCGGCCGCCGTCGACCCGACCGGCAGCATCGCCGCCGCCCGGGTTGCCGCGCGCACCACCGGCCGGCGCGTCGAGGCGGTGTCCGAGCGCAGCGAGGTGTCCACCACCTGGGTCAACCCGGATGGCACGCTCACCACCGAACTCGCCGCCGGTCCGGTCCGCTTCCTGCGCGACGGCACCTGGACCGAGGTCGACCTGACGCTCAAGCAGGCGCCCGACGGCTCGGTGGCCCCCGCCGCACACCCGCACGCGATGAAGCTGGCCGGCCCCGGCGGCAAGCGGCCCCGCACCCTCGCCGAGTCACAGGCCGCCACCGCGCCCACCGCCGCCGAGCCCGCCCGCACCCTGGTGTCGCTCGGCTCCGGCGACGACGAGCTGGCGCTGGAGTGGAAGGGCGGCCTGCCCGCACCCGAGCTGGACGGCCCGCGCGCCGTCTACCGGGACGCGATCGGCGACGGCGCCGGGGACCTCGTCGTCGAGGCCAATCGGAACGGTTTCGAGCAGTTCGTCACGCTCAAGCAGCGCCCGGTGAGCGGGAGTTACTCGTACACCATGCCGTTCCGGGCCAAGGGCCTGAAGGCCGTGGCGCAGCCGGACGGCGGCGTGCTGTTCACCGACCGGAAGAACGGGCAGAAGCGCGCCGTGCTGCCCGCGCCGGTGATGTGGGACGCCACCACCGTGACCGGGTCGAGCGAGCACCCCCGGCAGGCCAGGGTCGACCTCGAGGTCGTCCAGCACGGTGACGACGTCGACCTGGTCTTCACCCCCGACGCCGCCTTCCTGGCCGACCCGGCCACCGCCTACCCGGTGACCGTCGACCCGTCCACCAGCGGGCTCGGCAACGCCCTCGACACCCGGGTCCAGAAGGGCGAGACGGTCGACTGGTCGGCCGATGTCGAGCTGTACTGGGGCAACCCCGGCACCAAGAACGCCGACGGCAGCTCGCGCGAGGCCCGTTCGCTGATCAACTGGAACACCTCCTCGATCGCGGATGCGCTGGTCCAGAACGCCACGCTGTCGCTGTACAACATCCACTCCGGCAACACCGACTGCCTTCCCTACGCCTGGGAGGTGTGGGACACCGGGCTCGCCTCCACCGCCTCGCGCTGGACCAGCCAGCCGGCCTGGAACGCCAAGAAGGCCAGTTCCACCGAGACCAAGGGCCGCGACAACTGCGGCGGCGACGGCTGGATCACCGCCAACGTCACCGACCTCGTCCAGGGCTGGGCCTCGGCGAAGAACCAGGTCTCCGGGATGGGCCTGCGGGCACCCGACGAGGTCAACACCAAGTACTGGAAGGAGGTGAACTCCGCCAACGCCGCCACCGACGTGCCCAAGCTGACGGTCAACTACAACTACCGTCCGCGCACCGGCACCAAGCAGGAGGCCGGTCCGCCGTTCCTCCAGGACGGCACCGGCACCTGGCGCGTGGACACCACCACGCCCGTGCTGCGGGACACCTTCATCGACCCCGACGGCGACAAGGTGACCGGCACCTTCCAGCTGGTCGACGCCATCTCCGGCGCCCAGGTCGGCAACGTCAACGTCTCCGGCTACGTACCCAGCGGCACCCCCGCCGAGGTCACCGTGCCGGCGGGCCTGCTCCAGTACGGCCACACCTACCGGTTCCGCAGCTCGCCCTACGACGGCCTGCACTACAACCTGGGCTGGTCCGCCTGGGCCACCTTCAGCGTCAGCCCGCTGCCGGACGTGCCGAGCCAGCTGCAGACCGGCGCCCAGCAGACTCTCACCCCGGTGCTCTCCGCCCTGGTCACCAACCCCAACCAGGGCCGGATCCGGACCGAGTTCGTGCTCAAGGGCCGAACCGGCCAGCCGCTGCCGACCTCGATCGCCCCGGTGTGGGCGGAGAGCGGCACCCGGGCCTCCGTCCAGCTGCCGGACGGCGCGGTGACCGACGGCGGCGACTACACCTGGGCCGTGCGTGCCTGCGCCGCCGTCGGCTGCTCCGCGTGGACCGCCGACCAGCCGCTGGCCGTCCGCGTCCAGGCCCCGCCGGTCCAGCCCGCGCCGACCACCGTGGTCCTCACCGGCGCCGCCCTCGCAGACGCCTCGGCGGCCACGGCCGGGGGCGGCTGCGACACCGGCGCGTGCCCGGCCGCCGACCCGGCCGAGCTGCGGATCGGCACCACGCCCGACGGCAGCAGCTGGACCGGCTGGCTCAAGCCCGACCTGTCGGCCGTCCCGGCCGGCTCCCGGGTGATCGGCGGCAAGCTCGCACTGACCCGCTCGGACTGCGCGGCCGGTACCGCCGGCTGCGACGAGGCCTCCGTGGACGTCTTCCAGCTCGGCAGCGCCTGGGCTCCCGGCCAGGGCGGTGCGGCGCTGACCGCGGCCGCCGGCGCGGAGAGCTACGCCTCCGCCGCCAAGCTGTCGGAGACCGACCTGGCCGCACTGGTCGGCTCGTGGATCGAGAAGGGCGAGGCCTACGGCCTGGCGCTGCGCCCGCCGGCCGGCTGGACCGGTGCGGCCCGCTACTCCTCGGCCACCGCCGCCGACCCGGCGCGGCGGCCGAAGCTGACCCTCGACTACCTGGCGCCGACCGCGCCGGGCGCAGCCGAGCTGGTGGCCGCCGTCGGTGGCGACGCCGGTCTGGTCGTCACCTGGAACGCCCCGGCCGACCGCGGTTCGGTCGGCGACGTCGGTTACACCGTCCGGGTCGAGACCTCGGCCGGCACCCCGGTCCAGGAGGTCACCACCGGCGACCTGCGGGCCGTGTTCACCGGCCTCGACAACGCCCTCTCGTACCGCGCGGTGGTCACCGCCCGCAACAGCTACGGCACCGCCGCCCCGGTCACCTCGGCCGTGGTCCGGGGCACGCCGACGGCCGGCGGCCCGAACCAGTACCGCGGCTACGTGCAGGAGTACCTGGACGCCCGCAACAAGATCAAGATGAAGGCCGGGTTCACCGCGCCGGACGCCGCCGCCGAGGCCGCTCACGGCACCGTCTTCGTCGACCTGCTGGCCACCCAGGAGGCCTCGCTGGTCGCCAACCGCGAGGCGCTGGCGACCCAGAACCAGCTGTACACGGCCGCCGCGGTCAGCCTGACCGACGTGGTGGTCGACCAGCAGACGGCCGGCAAGGTCGTCGTGCGGGCCACCGTCAAGGACTCGGTGATGATCCGGTCGGGCGGTGTGGACTCGCCGAGCGAGAGCGCCGGCCCGAAGCGGTTCGAGTTCGCCGTCGGCACCGCCGCGGTGATGGTCTCCGAGGCCGACGACCTCGCGGCCCAGCAGAAGCTGTCCTCCTCCGCGGCCGCCCAGGCCCAGGTCGACGTGGCCGACGCCGCACAGGCCGACCCGGCGGACGCTCAGAAGGCCGTCCCGCTGGACGCCAACGGCTTCCCGGTCCAACCGGCGCAGCCGGCCGCCGGCGCCGTCCAGGCCGGGTACAACTACAACGGCACCGCCGACTGGGCCCGCCGCAACGTCAACATCGGCTGGGACTTCCCCCAGGACTGCACCAACTTCGTCTCCAAGGCCCTGTACTACGGTGGCGGCATGCGCACCCGGTACGGCTTCAAGACCTGGGACAGTGCCTGGTGGACCAACGACTACTGGCTGTTCGGCTGGCACAAGAACCGCAGCTACACCTGGGCCGGCGCGGCCAACCTGCACCGGCACCTGCTGAACTACCGGTACTCGACCTGGCTGCGCTGGACCTCCGAGGCGCGCCCCGGCGACGTGGTGTTCTTCAAGTGGCGCAACGAGTCGCGGATCAACCACGCCGCGATCGTGGTGAGCTGGGGCGCCCGGATGGAGCTGCGCCAGCACGGCCGGCAGGGTGTCACCACCCTGAACGAGGTGCTGTCGTACTACCGCCAGAAGGGCGACCCGATCGAGTGGTTCGTCGTCGTCCGCCCGCTCGGGACCAACTGATGGCGGCGGGGCGGCCCGTGGCGGCCGTGCTCTCGGCCGTGCTGTCGGCCGCCCTCCTGGCCGGATGTTCCAGCGGTGCGGAGGACGCCCGGCTTCAGCACGCGGCCGACTACTCCGCCCATCCGCACCTGAAGGTCACCGGCTACCCCGTGCCGGAGACGCTGGGCCTGGTCCAGCAGGTGGTGTGGCGGCTGGCCGACGGCTCCGCGGACCGGTTGGTGAAGCTGGCCGCCGCGGAGGGCCCGACCGACGCGCGCCGGGCGGCGGCCGAGGAGTGGGTCCGCACCTACGGGCCGGGCGCCGCCGGGGAGGTCACCGCCGACTTCGGTGACGATCCGGCGAACCGGCAGACCGTACGGCTCACCTTCCACGGCACCGGCCAGGTGAAGGAGCTGACGCTCCGCATGGACGGTCCGGACGGCGGGGGCGGCTGGCGGGTCCTGCTGACCTGATCCCGCCGGGGCCGGCCGGCCGTGGGCCCGGATGCGGGGGACGAACGGGTGGGCGCTCCGTGAAGGAGCGCCCACCCGTTTCGTTTCAGATGACGGCGCCGGCCTTGACCACGTGCCGCAGGTGCCGGTCCGGACGGGTGAGCACCGAGAGGTCGGCGAGCGGGTCGCCGTCGACCACCAGGAGGTCGGCGTGGGCGCCCGGGGCGAGGGTGCCGATCTCCCCCGCCATGCCGAGCAGCCGGGCCGCCGTGGTGGTGGCGGAGCGCAGCACGTCGGCGGCCGGCTGGACCTGGGCGCGCAGCGTGAACTCCGCCGGCTGGGCCGGGTGCAGCGGGCCGAGCAGGTCGCTGCCGTAGACCAGGTTGACACCCGCCCGGTGGGCGCGCTCCAGGGCGGCGAGCCCCTGGTCGCGGACCTCGGCGAGCTTGGCCAGGGACGCCGGCGGCAGACCCGAGGCCGCGCCGAGCTCCGCGGTCCGCGCGTACGCGACCAGGGTGGGGACCAGGAAGGCGTCCTTCTCCAGCAGCAGCGCGACCGTCGTGTCGTCCAGCAGGTTGCCGTGCTCGACGCAGCGCACGCCGGCCCGCAGGGCTTGGTCGATCGCGCGCGGGTGGTAGGCGTGCACGGTGACGTAGCGGTTGTGGTTCTCCGCCTCCTCGACGGCCGCCCGGATCTCCTCCTCGCTGTACTGGACGGCCGCGATCTCGTCGTGCGGGGAGGCGACGCCGCCGGAGAGCAGCACCTTGAGGTGCCGGGCGCCCTTGCGGAACTCGTCCCGGGCGGCGGCGCGCACGGCGTCCACGCCGTCGGCGATCCGGCCGAAGTGGGGGCGGGCCTCGCAGCAGGGCAGCGAGTCGTCACCGAGCGGGCGCAGGTCGCCGTGGCCGCCGGTCTGGGAGAGCGCCTTGCCCCCGTGCAGCAGTCGGGGGCCGAGGGCCAGGCCCTCGGCCAGGGCGCGGGCCATGCCGTGGTCGGCACCGCCGACGTCGCGCACGGTGGTGAAGCCGCGGCGCAGCATCCGCTCGGCCTCGGCGAGGGCGCGGACGGTGGCGTAGCCGGGGGTCCAGTTGGCGACGTCGGGCAGGTCGAGCGAGGTGACCAGCAGGTGGACGTGGGCGTCGATCAGACCGGGCAGCACGGTGCCGCCCTGCGCGTCGAGGACGCGGACCCCGTCGGGGGCGGCGGGCGGACGGCCGGTGCCGGTGGCGGTGATCCGGCCGTCGGCGGCCTCCAACCAGCCGCGGTCGGTACGGGTGCCGTCCTCGGGGTGGAGCAGGTGGGCGTCGGTGATCAGCAGTCGGCTCACGGTGGTGGCCCCTCCGGTTCGGTGCGGAACGCGATTTCAGTACGAGGCGTACTGAATACGACCCGTACTGAATACACCATGTACCGTTCTCTTGTGAACCCGCCCCCGGCCGAAGCCGCCGCTCCCCGACCGCCCCGCCGCCGCGTCCACACCCGCGCCCGGCTGCTCGCCGCGGCGGGCGAGCTGTTCCTCTCCGTCGGCTTCGCGCGGACGAGCATCGAGGACGTCTGCGCCACCGCCGGCTACACCCGCGGGGCCTTCTACTCGAACTTCGGCAGCAAGGAGGAACTGCTGCTGGCGCTCTTCGACGACCAGGCGGCCGGGCGGATGGCCGAGCTGGAGCGGCTGGCGGCTGCCTGCGAGGCGCTGGCACCGCAGGAGCGGGCCCGGCTGCTGGTCGAGGCGCTGCTGCGGGTCGAGCCGGAGGAGTCCGGGTGGATCCTGCTGTTCCTGGAGTTCCGGCTGGTCGCGGCCCGTACGGAGGCGCTGGCCGAGCAGGCCGCCGCGCACGACCTGGCGGTCGCCCGGGCACTGGCGGACGTCCTGGAGCGGGCGCTGCCGGAGCTGGTGCCCCCGGGGGCGAGCGCCGCTCAGGCGGCGACGGTGATCCTGGCGGCGCGCGAGGGGCTGCTGGCCCGTACGGCCGCCGGCGGGGCGGCCGCGGAGGAACTGCTGGCGGCGACGGCCGCGGTGCTGTCGGGGCTGCTGGGCTGAGACGCGGAAACGCCGAGGGGCGGCCCCGTTACGGGGCCGCCCCTCGGCGGTGGTGTTGCCTCGTCGGCTAGATGACCAGGCTCAGCGGCAGGATCAGGGCTATCGCGACGACCGAGATCACCGTCTCCATCACCGACCAGGACTTCAGCGTCTGTCCGACGCTCATTCCGAAGTACTCCTTCACCAGCCAGAAGCCGGCGTCGTTGACGTGCGACAGGAAGAGCGAACCGGCGCCGATCGCGAGCACCAGCAGGGCCGCGTGGGTCGAGGACATGTCGGCGGCGAGCGGGGAGACGATGCCGGCCGCGGTGATGGTGGCGACCGTCGCCGAGCCGGTGGCCAGGCGGATCAGCACCGCGATCAGCCAGCCCAGCAGCAGCGCGGAGACGTGCCACTTGCCGGACCACTCGCTCACCGCGTTGCCGACGCCCACGTCGATCAGGGTCTGCTTGAAGCCGCCGCCGGCGCCGACGATGAACACGATGCCGGCGATCGGGCCGAGCGATTTGCCGACCGTGTCGGAGATCCGGGCCTTGTCGAAGCCGGCCGCCTTGCCGAGGGTCAGCATGCCGAGGAGGGTCGCGGCGAGCAGCGCGATCAGCGGGGAGCCGATGAAGTCGAACACCCGCTGGCCCAGCGCCTTCGGGTTGTCGATCACGACGTCGGCCAGCGCCTTGCCGAGCATCAGCACGACCGGCAGCAGGATGGTCGCCATGACCGCACCGAAGGACGGGGTGCGCTCGTGCTTGGCGGTGTCCTCCGGGGCGGTGTCGGCCGGGATCTCCAGCGGGCCGACCCAGCGCTCGGCGAACCTGGCGAACAGCGGGCCGGCGATGATCAGGGTCGGGACCGCGATCAGCAGGCCGAGCGCCAGGGTGATGCCGAGGTCGGCCTTCAGCGCGTCGACGGCGACCAGCGGGCCCGGGTGCGGGGGCACCAGGCCGTGCAGCACCGACAGGCCGGCCAGGGCCGGGATGCCGACCCGCATCAGCGGCACGTTGCCGCGGCGGGCGACCAGCAGCACGATCGGGATCAGCAGGACGACGCCGACCTCGAAGAACAGCGGCAGCCCGAGCACGGCCGCGATCAGCGCCATCGCCCACGGCAGCGCCTTGTTGCCGGTCCGGGAGAGCACGGTGTCCGCGATGATGTTGGCGCCGCCGGAGTCGGCGAGCAGCTTGCCGAGCATCGCGCCCAGGCCGATCAGCAGACCGACGCTGGCGACGGTGGAGCCGAAGCCGGTGGAGAAGCTGCTGAGCAGCTTGTCGAAGGGCGCGCCCGCGACGGCGGCCAGCAGACCGGAGCCGAGCGTGAGGGCGAGGAACGGGTGCAGCTTCAGCTTGGTGATCAGCAGGACGATCGCACCGATGCTGAGCAGCACCGCGATCAGCAGCTGGGAGTCGCTGTCGGTGTGCGGCAGGGCCGGTGGGGCGGCCGCCAGCAGAGTGGGGGCAATGCTCATGCGCCTGCCCCGCTTCGCTCGGCAGGGGCATGCGCCCATGCGCGCCTTCTGATGGCTCGCTCGCTTCGCTCGCTCACGTGAGGTCTCCATTGACGGGCCGCAGCAGCGCCACGGCCATCTCGACGAGTTCTTCGGGGGACGGGCCCACGTCCAGGACGGCGCCGCGCTCGTCCGCACCCAGGGGCTCCAAGGTGGCGTACTGGGAGTTGAGCAGCGACGTCGGCATGAAGTGGCCGGTGCGGTGGGAGAGCCGGTCCTCGACCAGGTCGTGGCCACCGCTGAGGTGCAGGAAGAAGACATCCGGGGCGTCCGCGCGCAGGGTGTCGCGGTAGCCGTGCTTCAACGCCGAGCAGGTGACCACGCCGCCGGTGCCGTCCTCGGTGCGCTCCTTGAGCCAGGCGCCGATGGCGCGCAGCCAGGGCTGGCGGTCCTGGTCGTCCAGCGGGATGCCGGCCGACATCTTGGCGATGTTGGCCGCCGGGTGGAAGTCGTCCGCCTCGGCGAAGGGGAGATCGAGGCGGTCGGCCAGGAGGCGGGCCAGGGTGGTCTTGCCGACACCGGAGACGCCCATCACCACGACGGTGAGGGGACCTTCCGGAAGGTCGTGGTTCTCGACGCTGAGAGCCATGGTGGTGCTCCTTCGTTGCAGGCCGCCACTATCGCCTCAAAGATATGACGTATTCAAGTGGCGGAAACCAAATCGTCATACTTTTTGGGTGTGGGGTAGGTCGCAGGGCGGCGTGGGCCCGACGGAGGCGGGCGTCTACCCTGGGCGGATGGAGATCCAGGGACTGCCCGGACGGCTGCTTGACGAGCTCGGGCCGGCGATCGCGTCGGGGGAGATCCCCGAGGGAGCAGTGCTGCGCGGCGAGGAGCTGGAGGCCAGGTTCGGGGTGTCCCGGACGGTGGTCCGCGAGGCCGTGCGGGTCCTGGAGGGGATGCGCATGGTCGCGTCCCGGCGGCGGGTCGGGATCACCGTGCAGCCGAAGTCGCTCTGGGACGTCTTCGACCCGATGGTGATCCGCTGGCGCCTGGCCGGCTCGGACCGCCCCGCCCAGCTGCGCTCGCTCGGCTCGCTGCGGGTCGCCGTCGAACCGGCCGCGGCCGCGCTCGCCGCCACCCGGGCGAGCGACGACGACCGGCGCGAACTCAGCTCACTGGCCGTGGATCTGACGGTCACCGCACGGGCAGCCGACCTGACCACCTTCCTCAAGCACGACATCGCCTTCCACTCCCTGGTGCTGCGCGCCTCCGGCAACGAGATGTTCGCCCACCTCGGGGACACCGTCGCGGCGGTGCTCACCGGCCGGACCGAGTACCATCTGATGCCCCATCAGCCGGAGTCGTACGCGATCCGGTTGCACCGCGAGGTCGCGGAGGCGATCTGCGCCAAGGACCCCGTCCACGCCGAGCAGGCGATGCGGACGATCGTGAGCGGCGCACTGGAGGAGCTCAACCTCCAGCTGGGCTGAGCCCGAGCCGACGGAGCGGCCGGGAGCGCCGGGCCTGCCGGGAATTCCCGGATGACACGATTTGGCGGCAGTTCGGCGATTTCGGACGCATAGTCCTGGTTCGGCGGGGCAGAGTGAGGCCAGGGGGCGCGTTTCGTGTGCGCCCGTTCCGTATGCTTCACCAAACACGCGCCACGCGCCTGGGGGTCGCTCGATGTCCGTGCCACGCCGCCGCCGTCGCCGCCTGCCCGACGAGGTGCGCGCCGCCGCAGTCCGGGCGGTGCTCTGCCTGTCCTTCACGCTCGTCGGCGTCGTGGTGGCCACCCTGGCCTCGTACGCGAGCAGTTGGCTGCTGACGCCGGCGCTGATGGCGATGGGGCTCGGGGTGTTCGGCACCATGTGGTGCCTGCTGGAGATCCTGATCTCCCGCCAGGTCGCCTCCCAGCGGATGCGGGCGCCCGGCTCCGCGCACCCGATGGCGGGCAGCCGGGTGCCCTCCGAGCCACTGGCCGCGCGGCCGCTCCCCCGGCCCGGCTCGTCCTCGGTGTACCGGCAACCGTACGAGTCGGCGCAGCCGCAGCCGTACGGGCCTGGGCAGGCGCAGCCGCAGCCGTACGGGCCGGGCCAGCAGCAGCCCCGACTGCCCTACCAACAGCCGTACCAACCGCCGCGCCAGTCACCGCCTCAGCCGCCGCGCCAGGCCCGGATGCGGACCAACCAGCCGTAGCACCGGGCGGCCCGGTCAGTCCTGGAACGGCAGTGCCCGGTAGTGGGTGGTGAGCCGGCCGTCCCCGTCCAGGATGTGGAAGGCCAGCATCGGCGGGTGGTCGAAGGAGATGCCCTGCCCGCCCTCGCAGGGCAGCGTGACGGTGGAGACCACCCCGGGGGCGACCAGCAGCGGCAGGCCCGCGAAGGTGGTCGCGGCGGGGGTGTGCGAGTGCCCGCAGAACAGGGCGGCCACCCGGGGGTGGCGGCGCAGCACCCGAGCCAGCCGCACCTCCCCGAACTGGCGGATCTCGTCGACATACGGCAGGTGCAGCTCCACCGGCGGGTGATGGAAGGCCACCAGGGCGGGCAACTCGCTGCGTCCGGAAGCGAGTTCGGCGTCCAGCCAGTCCAGCGTCCGCTCGTCCAGCAGGCCGTCGTGCTGCCCGGGTATGGAGGAGTCGAGCATCAGCACGTCGGCACCGGGCAGCCGGTACAGGCGGTTGACCGGCTCCTCCCCCGGCGCCTCGCCGAGCAGCACCTCGCGGTAGGGCGAGCGATGGTCGTGGTTGCCGGGGCAGGTGAGCACCGGGTGCCGGGAGGACAGCACCTCGGCGACCTGCCGGTACTCCTCGGGCAGGCCGTGGTCGGCGAGGTCGCCGGTGACCAGCACCGCGTCCAGCGGGCCGGGCAGGGCGTCGAGGTACGCCATCACCTGCTCGGCCCGCCGCCGGGCGCGCTTTCCGCCGTCCCGGCGGTGGACCTGGCCGAGGTGGATGTCACTGAGGTGCGCGATCGTCAGCATGTCGATCACGCTAGTGAGTTCACGGCCGGACGGGAACCTCCGCGGGGCGCTTGAACATCCGGGTGGCGGTGATCTCGCCGTGGATGGTCGGGCCGTCCGGGTCCGGCGCGGCGGGCAGGCCCGGGCGCAGGTGCTCCTCGACCGAGATGTACTTGAGGCCGGCCCGCAGGTCGGCGTCGTTGCGCAGGCGGATCACCAGCGGGAACTCGGCGAGTGCGGTGGTGTCGAACAGGCCGGTGGTGTAGATCAGCTGGACGCCGAGCGCGTCGGCCACGGCCCGCTGGAGCTCCAGCAGGTAGGTGGCGTTGGCGCGGCCGATCGGGTTGTCCAGGAACAGCGTGCCGGCGTGCCGCAGCTGGGACTGGCCTCGGTCGTTGGCACGCAGCGCGGCCATCGTGCAGTACAGCGCGATGGCGGCGGTGAGCAGCTGGCCGCCGGAGAAGACGTCGGACATCTGGCCGACACCGACCCGCTCGGCGCGCAGCACCGCGTCGGGCTTGAGGATCTCGACGCTGACGCCCTTGGGGCCGATCGCGGCGGCGACCCCGCGCAGCAGCAGGGACATGCCGTCGCGGCGCAGGTCGCTGTTCTTCCTGACGGCCGCACGGGTCGCCTCGTCGATGACCTCGCCCAGGCGCTCGACCAGGGTGGCGTGGTCCGGGTCCTCGAAGCGGATCCGGAGGAACTCCTGACCGGACCACTCCCCCAGACCCTCGGGCAGCCGGGACAGCCGCTGGGCGGCGCGCAGGGTGGTGAGCGAGGACTCGACCAGGCCGCGCAGCCGGTCCACGATCGAGCCGCGGTTCTTCTCCAGCTGGGCGAGCTCGTCGGTGAGCACCCGCAGCCGGGGCGCGAAGGCGGCGGCCCAGGCGGCGGCGTGCTCGGGCAGCGCGGAGGCGGGCAGTTCGCGGATCTGCTGACGGGCGGGGGTGCGGACGGCCTCGTAGCGGGCGGCGTTGGCGTGCCGGACCAGGGCGTCGGCAGCGTCGCGGACGGCGAGTTCGGCGGAGGACAGCTCGCCGGCGGCGGTGCGCAGGGCGCGGCGGGCCTCGGTGGCGCCGGTGCGGGCCTCGGCCAGCGAGCCCAGGTACGGCTCGACCGGGTCGTCCGGGTCCTCCTGGTGGTCGCGCAGGCCGTCGCGCAGCTGGCCGGCCAGCTCGTCGAAGTCGGCGGCGGCGGACTGGGCGGTGTCGAAGGTCCGCTGGAGGTCGGCGTGGGCGGTGCGGGCGGCGTCCAGGGCCTCGCGCCGCTCGGCGAGGCGGCTGGTGGCGGTGCGCAGCAGGGTCTGGGCGTGCTCCGGGTCGGTGGGGACGAGGTCCTCGGGCAGCTCGGTGTGCGCCTCGCCGTCGGCGGGGGCGGAGCGTTCGGCCTCGCCGCGCAGGCGGCCGAGCTGTTCGCTGGCGGCGGCGGAGCGGGCCTCGATGGTGGCGACCAGTTCCTCGGCGCGCACGGCGGCGGCCTGGCGGGCCGGGCCGTCGGCGCCGTCGGGGCTGCCGAGGAGTTCCTCGGCGCGGGTGCGCACCTTGTTGGTGAGGCGGTCGAGTTCGGCCGCGGCGGCGGCCTCGTCGCCCTCGGCGCGGGCCTGTTCGGCGCGCAGGTCGGCGCCGACGCCGACCTTCTCGTACAGCTGGGAGGCGGCGCGGTAGGCCTCGCGCAGGGCGGGCAGCGCGGCGGGGGCGGTCTCGGCGGGCTCGTCGGCCTGCTCGGCAGCCGGGATCTCGGCGCGTTCGGCGCGCAGCGCGCGGGCCGTCCGGCGGGCGTCGTCGGCGGCGCGCTGGGCGGCACGGCGGTCCTCGTCGCAGGTGCGGGCGCGCTCGGCGCACAGTGCCTGGCGGCGGTCGCACTCGGTGGCGTCCTCGGCGAGTTCGCGCTGGCGGCGGGCCCAGTTGCCGCGCTCGCGCAGGCGGAAGGCGAGGCCGGAGAGGGCGTCGGCGCGGCGGCGGGCGCGCTGGGCGGCCTCGCGGTGCTCCTCGTGGGCGGAGGCGGCCGCGGCGTGGTCGGTCTCGGCCTCGTCGTGGTCGGCACGCAGGGTGGTCAGGGCGGCGGCGGCCTGCTCGGCGTGCTCGCGGGCGGCCTCGGCGGCGGCGGCGAGTTCGGCGAGGGTGCCGGGCGGGCAGCTGGCGTGCCAGGAGGCGAGGCGGGCGGCGAGGGCCCGGTCGGCGCCGAGGCGGCCGGCCAGTTCGCGGATGTGCTCCTCGCGGGCGCTCGCCCGGGCCCGCAGTTCGCGGCGCTCGCCGTCGGCGGCGGACTCGTCGTGCATGGCCGGGTTCGGCGGCACGAGGAAGAAGGCCGGCTCGTCGGTGATCGGGGCGATCAGCGAGGCGGCGGCACCGACCGCGACGGTGGAGCGCGGCAGCAGGGCGGCGGCCTGCAGGGCCTCGCGGGCGCGCTCCAGCGAGGCCGGGTCGGTGACGACCACGCCGTCGACCAGTTCGGGGCGGGCGGCGAGGATCGCGTCGTGGTCGGCCGGGTCGACGGACTGGGCGAGGTAGCGCCAGCCGGGCAGGGCCGGGATGCCGTGCTCGGCGAGGTACTCGACGGTGGCGAGCACGTCCGGGCCGGGCGGCAGCAGACCGCCGTCGCCGAGGGCGGCGAGGATGCGGGAGTCGTCGGCGGCGGCCGTACGGAGGTCGAACAGGGTGCGTTCGGCGGTGGCGATGGACTCGTCGAGGAGTTCGCGCAGGTACTCGGCGTTGCGGTCGAGCACGGTGGGGGTGAGGAAGCCGGCGTCCTCCTCGGCGCCCTCTTGGTAGGGGGTCAGGGAGAGCAGGTCGGCGAGGCGCTGTTCGGTGGCGAGCAGGGCGGCGGTGCGCTGCTCGGCGGCGAGGGTCCGGGCGGCGTCCTTGCGGGCGTCGCCGGCCCGCTCGGCGGCGAGTTCGGCGCGCGAGGTGGCGGCGGCGGCCTCGCGCAGCCGTGCCGCGGCGGCCTCGGCGGCGGTACGGGCCTGGGCGAGTGCGGCGGCGGCGGCCTTCTCGACGTCGGCGGCGTGCAGCGCGGCGCGGGCCGGGTCCACGTCGCCGTCGGCGTCGATGAATCCGGCCGAGACGGCGGCTTCGGTCTCCTGCTCGACCTCGGCGAGGCGCTGGCGCAGGTGCTCGGCCTCGCTGCGGGCCTTCTGGGCAGCGGTGGCGGCCTCGGTGGCCCCGGACTGCGCCTTGCCGCCGTCCTCCTGGAGTTCGCCCGCGCGCTCCTCCTCGGTGTCGGCGCGGGACTCGGCGGCCGCGGCGGCGGACTCCAGGGCACGGGCCAGGGCGGTCGCGGCGCGGGCGCGGGCGGCGAGCGCGGGGGCGGCGTCCAGTTCGGCCTCGCGGATGGCGGCGGCGACCCGGGCGACCCGGTCGGCGGCGGCGCGCTGGCGCAGCACCGCCTCGGCGGCCTGCCAGGCGGAGTGCAGGGTACGGGCGTCGATGAGTTCGCGGCGCAGCGCGGCGGCCTCGGCGGTGGTCGCGGTGAGGCTCAACGTGGCGTGCCGGTGGGTGAGTTCGTCGGTGATCAGGCTGTGCCGGGTGCGGTCGGCCTCGGCTGCGGTGACGGCGCTCGCGGCGGCGGCGACCTCGATGGCGAGGTCCTGGGCGCGGTCGCGTTCGGCGGCGGCCCGGGAGGCGAGGGCGTGGGCGAGGCGGCGGGTGCGGCGCTCGGCGGTGCGGTGGGCCTCGCGGACGGTCTCGCGGGCGGTGGTGGCCTCCGCAATGCGCTCCAGGAGGTCCAGCGAGCCGGCGGTGAAGTCGCGTTCGGCGGTGAGTTCGGCGCGGCGGCCGAGCTTGGCGGCGAAGCCGTGCACGAGGTCGGCGAGGCCGTCGGTGTCCCGGGTGTCGGTGACGGCGCGCAGCAGGAGGTCGGTGAAGTCGCTGTCGTGCTTGACCGCGAAGAGACCGGCCGCCTCGCCCTCGTCGGCGTTCATCTCGCGCTGGTAGCGGAAGAGTTCGGGGTCGAGGCCGAGTTCGCCGAGGTGCTCGGTCCAGCGGTCGTGGCCGTCCTCGAAGACCAGGTCGAGGTGGGGGTGGGCCTTGCCGGCCTCGGTGAGGGCGTCGCGGAAGCCCTTCATGGTGCGACGGCGGCCGCGGGCCTTCTGGTCGCCGGCCAGGCTGACCCGCTCGGCGACCGGCAGCGAGTCGAGGGTCAGGCCGGGGCCGGGGCGGAAGGAGTACCAGGTCTCGGCGAACTTGCGCGGGTCGGAGGAGACCTGGCGGCCGCGCCACTCGCTGACCTTGCCGACCACGATCAGCTCGCCGGTGACGGTGTGCTGCCACTCCAGGGCGACGTGGCCGCAGTCGTCGGCGAGCAGGAACTTGCGCAGCACGCCGGAGCTGGCGCCGCCGAGGGTGTTGCGGTGGCCGGGGAGCATGACCGAGAAGATCAGCTTGAGCAGGACGGACTTGCCACCGCCGTTCTCCAGGAAGAGCACGCCGGCCGGGGCGGGGCGGCGGACCGGGCCCTCGATGTCCTCGCCGAACAGGCCGATCTGCTGCGGGGCCGGGTCGGCGACCGGCTCGCCGACGCCGCGCAGGTCGAGCACCGTGTCGGCGTAGCGGGCGCCGGCCGGTCCGATCGAGTAGAGGCGAACCCGGTTGAGCTCGTACATGTGCGGCGGTTCTCCGTGGCTTGCGGGACGTGAGGGACGGGCGGCGGGCCGGCTCGGGCGGGTGGCCGGGGCCGGCGCGGTGGGCTCGGAGCGGGTGGACTCCGAGCCCCGGGGCTCAGAGCGAGTGGAACGGCAGCCCGGCGTCGGCGACCAGTTCGTCGCCGGTGTCCGGCGGCAGCAGGCTGGCGGTGCCGTCGGAGACCGGGACGATGCCGAGGTCGAGCAGTTCGGCCATGGCCGCGCTGCCCGCCAGGTCGCGCACCTGGAGCTGGTAGCGGGCGGTGGTGCGGTAGGTGCCGCCGGAGTCGTCGGAGACCTTCTGGAGGAAGCCGGAGTCGACCAGGAACAGCACCGCCTTGGCGACGATGCCGATGGTCGAGCCGGAGAGCCGGCGGGCGTCCTTGGTGGCGCCGGTGGCGGTGCGCCGGGCCCACACCCGCCAGGCGGCCTCCAGGCCGGGGGCGTCGGAGGCCGGGTCGGTGTTGGCGCCCTCGGCGCCGGCCTGCTCCTCCAGGCGGCGGCAGGCCTGGCGGACGAAGGAGTCGACGCCGTTGACGGTGATCCGGCCGAGGTAGCCGTCGTCGGCGAGGTCCTCGGGGCGGGGGAAGGCCATCGCGGCGACGGCCAGGTGGGCGAGGCCGTGCAGGAAGCGGTCGGTGGACTCGGAGGCGGCGCGGCGCGAGTAGTCGCCCATCCGGACGGCGAACAGCGAGTCCTCGGCGGCGGCCACGGCCATGCCGGCCCGCGGGGAGACCTCCAGGACGACCAGGCCCATGCCGGTGGCGATGGCGTCGGCGAGCCGGGCGAACGGCGGGTCCTCGCGGTGGCGGCGCACCAGCTCGGCGTACTCGGCGTCCCGGGCGGGCAGCAGCTTGGCCTGGAGGCCGAAGGACACCAGCCGGGCGGCGTCCGCGACGTCGGCCGGGGTGATCGGCGCGGGGGCCGCGGGTTCGTTCTCGGCCGCCCAGGACGTGTCGTGGTGGGTCGTCACGGGCGGTGCTCCTCGGGGGTGGCGCGGTGGTTACGGTTCGTCAAGGTTGGTCCCGGCAACGTGTGCTCGCCGGCCGGTCAGCCGGCGTCCTTGCGGTCGGCGGCCATGCCGACCGCGTCGAGCAGGGCGCTGCCGACGATCAGGTCGGCGCCGCCGAACTCCGGGTCGAGCAGCGGGGTGCCGTCGTCCACGGCGAACAGCAGCCGTTCCTCGCCCTGGCGGTAGGCGGTGCCGACCGGCGGGCTGGCGGCGTGCACGGCGAGCAGGGCGACCAGGTACGGCAGGTCCGGATCCTGCTTGCGGGCGTCGGAGAGCAGGCCGGAGAGCCGGCGGGGCGCGTCCGGGGGCAGGTCGAGCAGGACCATCGCGGACTCCAGCTGGGCCTCGGAGAACCGGCTGTCGTCCGGGGTGGCGACCAGGTCCGGGTCGGGGAGCTCGGCGCCGAGGTGCTCGCGCTCGACCGGCGGGGTGAGCAGCAGGTCGACCAGGTCGGCGACCCGGACCGAGACCGGGGTGCGCAGGCCGGCGCCGCGGGCGAAGAACGCGCCGGTGGGGCGGACGGCCTGCTCGATCGGCAGCCGCAGCACGGGGGCGAGCAGCTGCCCGTAAAGGTCGATGCCGCTGCGGGCGCCGGGGGTGGCGAAGGCCTGCCGGTCCTGCTCGGCGCGGAACAGCGGGCCGGCCTCCAGCAGCCGGGTCTGGAGCTGGGTGTGACGGCGGATGCAGTCCTTGACGATGTCGACCAGCTCGGCGGCGCGGCGCTTGTGCTCTGGGTCCTCGGCCTCGTCGCGGGCCTTGCGGATGTTGGTGAGAATCGCGTTCTCGTGCCGGTAGCGGTCGGCGATGTGGTCCAGCGCCTCCTCGATGAGGTCGGGAATGGCGCGCATCCAGTCGACCGCGCGGACGTTGCGGCGGGTGGCGTCCAGGGCGCGGCGCAGCGTCTCGGCGTACTGGACGGTGCGGTAGCGGGCCTGCTCGGCGGCGAGCTGGGCGTCGGCCAGGCGGCCGCGGCGGATCAGCACCTCCAGCTTGACCTCGGCGGCGATCTGGGCCGAGGTGACGTCGGTGTCGAGCGCGCCGACCAGGACGTTGACCGCCTCGTCGGTGGTGCGCAGGTAGACGCCCCCGTCGGGGCCGGGGACCTCCTCGATCAGCTTGAAGTCGTAGTCGCGGCGGACGTACTCGCCGTCCGCACCGAAGGTGCCGTAGACGGCGCGGAAGCCGCGGTCCACGCTGCCGACGTTGATCATCGACTCCAGCACCCAGCGGGCGACCCGCTCGTGCTCGGCGGCGGGGCGGCCGACGGCCTGGGCGGCGACCCGGGGCAGCAGCCGGGCGAGCACTATCTCGCGGTCGGCCCCGGTGTCGAAGTCCATGTTCAGGGTGACCAGGTCGATCGCGGCGAGGCCGACCTCGGCCATCGCGTAGCCGCCGTACTCGCCGGCCAGGTTGACCTTGCGGTTGTCCAGGTCGTGCAGCGGGGCGGTGCAGGCCAGCGCCTTGAGCCGGCGGGCCAGGCCCTCGTCGGCGGCAGGGCCGGGCGCGGGGCGCGCGGCGGCGGCCGGGCCGGCGGGCGGTCGGAGGCCGGGCTCGATGGGCGGGTCTGCGATGGCGGTCACGGGGGACAAGATTAGAGGTTCGCACCGACATCGACCGAAACGGACCTTGCGGGCCGGCGGAGCAGCAGATGGACGGCCGTGCGGGTGACCGATCCAGAACGCGGGTTCGACGGAATTCCGCCATTCCCGAACCCGCATTCGAGAAAACCGTGAGGGCGGAGCGTTGGTTCGGTGATGATCGACCCATGATCACCCGACTGGCCAAAGCGAGCCTCGCCGCCGCGCTGTCCGTGACCACCCTCGCCACCGGCGCCGTCCTCGCCGTCGGCGCCGCCGCGGCCGCCCCGGCCGCCGCGACATCGACCTCCGCCCAGCAGACGTCGACCTCCGCCCAGCACGTGACCGTGTCGCAGAGCGGGAACTATCCCGGCGGCTTCTTCACCACCGGCAACATGTCGGTGGGCTGGACCTCGTCCGGCACCGCGGACCTGACCGGGCCGACGCACATCACCCTCGACCTGCCGCCGGGCGTCACCACCGACGGCGCGATGTTCTTCCCCACGCCGCAGGACTACACCTTCACCTCGGCCCTCTCCCCCGACCACCGCCACCTGGAGGCCGTGTTCACCGCCACCCGGGCCGTCGGGGCGTACAACTTCATGAAGCTCAACCTGGCGACCACACCCGGAGTGCCGATCGCCGGCGTGATCACGGCGACGGTCGCCAACCCGAACGACACCGACCCGGCCGGGCACATCTCCCGCTACGACCTCGTCAGCAAGAGCTACCTGCCGGCAACCGTCCAGCCCGCACCGACCGTCACCGGCCTCGACACCGCCACCGGCCCGGGCGCCGGCGGCACCACGGTGACGGTCGGCGGCAGCAACCTGACCAACGGCATGGTGCTGGTCGGCGGCGTCCCGGCGCCCGGCACCTGCACCGACACCGCCTGCACGGTGACCACCCCGGGCGGCTCCGGCAGCGTCCCGGTCAGCGTGGTGACGCCCGGCGGCGGGGCCGCGTCCCCGGCCGCCTTCGACTACACCGGCGCCCCGCCGCCGGCGCCCGCCGCTCCGGCGGTCAGCAGCCTCTCCCCCGCCTCCGGCCCGGCCGCCGGCGGGACCCGGGTGACCGTGCTGGGCAGCAACCTGACGTACGGGACGGTGTCCTTCGGCGGGGTGCCGGCCACGCACGTCTCCTGCGGCCCGTCCTTCTGCACGGCCACGGCCCCGGCGGGTGCCCAGCCCGGACCGGTGGACGTCACGGTCACCACGGCGGGCGGGACCAGCGCGCCGGTGACGTACACCTACACGGCGTAACGGCTGCTACATGGCGTAACGGCCGCGCCGCTGCATGGCGCAACGGCCGCACGCGGCGTACCGCCGCACAGGGCGGACCGCCCGCCATCGGTGCCCGGGTTCCACGGAGCCCGGGCACCGGTGCGTTCCAGGTCCGGCCGACCCGCCGACCCTCCGTCCGCACACTCACCCGAGGGAGAGTTGAACGCGTTCAAAAGATAGGTCTAGAGTCGGTTCCGCGCAGACGGGACAAGGCTCCGCCTGCACTTCGGCATGCTCGGCATGGAGGTGTGCGAGATGGACGGCGACTCGGTGGTCATCCTTCGCAAGGTCCGACGATGGCTCGGGTTCTTCCTGGTCTGCCTGGTGCTCAGCGGTCTCACCGCGTTCCCGCTGGAGACCGAGACCCGCTGGCTGGTCGACCTCACCTCCGGCCCGGCCGCCCCGCTGAGCGACCGCCTCCCCGCCGCGACGGCCTGGTTCGAGCGGGTCCACGCCGGCCTCGCCGAGACCAACGAGCGCTACCCCTTCCTGGCCTACGGAACCGACTGGCTGGCCTTCGCCCACCTGGTGATCGCCGCCGCCTTCTGGGGGCCGCTCAAGGACCCGGTCCGCAACATCTGGGTGATCCGCTGGGCCGTGCTCGCCTGCGGGGCCGTCATCCCGCTGGCGCTGATCTGCGGGCCGCTGCGCGGGATTCCGCTGGTATGGCGATTCATCGACATGTCGTTCGGGGTCTTCGGCGTCATGCCGCTGCTCATCGTGCTGCGGGCGCTGCACCCGCTGGAGCGCTCCGTCCGGGAGCCGGCGCCCACCGGCTGAGCGGGGCGGGGCGCGCGACCCGCTCGCGGACCTGCACGACCCCGCGCGGCGCCGCCCAGGGGCGTGCGGTCCCGGGCACGCGCCGCAGCGCCCGCGGGGCTCCGGGTCACGCGCAACGGCCTTCATCCGTAGGCCCTACCATCTGGCTCAACAGCTGCTGGGAGGCGGACGGGCGTGGCCGATGCGGTGATCGATCTCAATGCGGACCTCGGCGAGGGGTTCGGACGCTGGACCCTGACCGACGACGAGGCACTGCTGTCCGTGGTGACCAGTGCCAATGTCGCCTGCGGGTTCCACGCCGGGGACCCGTCGACGATGCGCCGGGTCTGCGCCCTGGCGGCCGAGCGCGGCGTCCGGATCGGCGCCCAGGTCTCCTACCGCGACCTGGCCGGCTTCGGCCGCCGCGCGATGGACGTGCCCCCGGAGGAACTCGCCGACGAGATCGCGTACCAGATCGGCGCCCTCCAGGTCTTCGCCCGCGCGGCCGGCTCCCGGGTCTCCTACGTCAAGCCGCACGGCGCCCTCTACAACCGCGTGGTCGGCGACTCCGAGCAGGCCGAGGCCGTGGTGGCCGGCGTGCTGCGGGCGGGCGCGGTCTGCGACGGGCCGCTGCCCGTGCTCGGCCTGCCGGGTTCGCTGCTGCTGGAGGTGGCCGAGGGCGTCGGGCTCCCGGTGGTCGCCGAGGCCTTCGCCGACCGCGCGTACACCCGCACCGGCACCCTCGTCCCGCGCCGTGAGCCGGACGCGGTGGTGCACGACCCCGAGTCGGTGATCACCCGCGCCGTCGGCATCGCCCGGGACGGCACGGTGGAGGCCGTCGGCGGCGAGCGGATCGGCGTCGAGGCCCGCTCGCTGTGCGTCCACGGCGACACCCCCGGCGCCGCCCAGCTCGCCTGGCGGATCCGCGGCGCCCTGGCCTCCGCCGGGGTCCGGGTGGAGGCCTTCACGTGACGGTGGGGACGGTGCGCCGGGTCGGCGAGCGGGCGCTGCTGGTCGAGCTGCCCGGGACGGCCGCGGTGGCGGCACTGTACGGCTGGCTGAGCGAGCGCCGGGAGGCAGGCGCGCTCGGCACGGTGGAGGAGCTCGTACCGGCCGCGCGCACCCTGCTGCTGGACGGCGTCGCGGACGTCGACGCGGTCGCGGCGCTGCTGCGCACCGCCCGTCCGACGGCGGCCGGGACGGCGCACGGGCCGCTGGTGGAGGTCCCGACCGTGTACGACGGCGCCGACCTGGCCGAGGTCGCCGCACTGTGGGCGGTGTCCGAGGAGGCAGCCGTCCGGATCCACACCGAACCCGAGTACGTCGTCGCCTTCTGCGGCTTCGCCCCCGGCTTCGGCTACCTCACCGGCCTCCCGGCGCGGTACGAGGTACCGCGCCGGGCCACCCCGCGCAGCTCCGTACCGGCCGGCTCGGTCGCCCTGGCCGGCCCGTACACCGGTGTCTACCCGCACCCCTCCCCCGGCGGCTGGCAGCTGATCGGCCGCACGGCACTCACGCTCTGGGACGCCGACCGGGTGCCCCCGGCCCTGCTGGCCCCCGGCACCCGGGTCCGCTTCACCGCGGAACGGGCTTGAGGGAAAGCGGAGTTGAACGAGCTGGTGGTGGAGCGGCCGGGACCGCTCACCACGGTCCAGGACCTCGGGCGGCGCGGCGTCGCCCACCTCGGGGTGCCCAGGGCCGGGGCGCTGGACGAGCCGGCGCTGCGGGCGGCCAACCGGCTGGTGGGCAACGAGCCCGGGGCCGCAGGGCTGGAGACCACGCTCGGCGGGGTCGCGCTACGGGCCGTCGGGACGGTGCTGGTCGCCGTCACCGGTGCGCCCTCGCCCGTCCGGGTGGACGGCCGGCCGGCCGCCTGGGGCGCGCCGGTCGTGGTGCCGGCCGGGGCGCTGCTCGAGGTGGGGGCGGCGACGGCCGGGGTGCGCGGCTACCTGGCGGTGGCGGGCGGGATCGCCGTCCCGCCGGTGCTCGGCAGCCGCTCGGCGGACCTGCTCTCCGGGCTCGGGCCCGCCCCGCTGGCCGTCGGGGACCGGCTGCCGGTCGGCGCCCCGCCGCCGTACCGGGCCCGGCCCGAACTGGTGCCGCTGCCCGCTCCCCCGGCCGAGCTGGTGCTGCGGCTGCGGCTCGGACCGCGCGCGGACTGGTTCACCCCGGAGGCGGTGGCCCGCCTCGCCCGCGACCGGTACCTGGTCTCCCCGACCGGCAACCGGATCGGGCTGCGCACCGAGGGCCCGCCGGTAGCCCGCGCCCGGGACGGTGAACTGGCCAGCGAGGGAATGGTGTTGGGCGCGGTGCAGATCCCGCCGGACGGGCAGCCGGTGGTGTTCCTGGCCGACCACCCGACCACCGGCGGCTACCCGGTGATCGGCGTCGTGCCGGCCGCCGACCTCGCGGCCGCCGCACAGGCCCGGCCGGGGACGCCGGTGCGCTTCGCACCCCTGCGGGAGCGCTGAGCCGGAACGCGGCGCGGCAGCACCGAGCGGGAGCATCGAACAGGAGCACCGAACAGCCCGCGAGATCCGCGCTCAACGCCCCAACAGCAGTTCGGCGACGACGCGTTGGGCCGGGTCCAGCGCCGTCTCACCCCCCTCGGCCGACCAGACCGCGTTCTGCAGCACCCGGGCGAGCGTCCAGGCCGCCGCCACCTCGCGGTCCAGCTCCAGCACCTCCGCCATCAGGTCGAAGCGCCGCCGCAGCGCCCGGGCGAGGTCCCCGGTGGCCACCAGGTCCGCCCAGCGGTTGCGCAGCGCCGGGAGCAGTTCGAAGCCGGGGTGGCCGGCCAGCGGCTTGGGGTCGATGGCCAGCCAGGGAGCCCGACCGCTGCCGGGGAGCGGGGCGAGCACATTGCCGTAGTGCAGGTCCCAGTGCAGCAGGCGGTCGCCGGGCTCGGCACGGACCTCGCGCAGGACGGCCGCGCAGTCGGCGAGCAGGCGCTGGTCCGCCGGGTCCGCGAGGGAGGCGACGGCCGCCGGGACCCGCTCCAGCAGACGGGCCGACCCCTCGGCCAAGGTCCGCAGCCCGGCTGGCGCCTGACAGACAGTCAATTCCCGTAGCAACTCGGCGATCACGCGCAGCGCTGCGAGGTCGTCGGGCAGGTCGAGCAGCGAGCGCCCCGGGTCCAGACGCTCCAACAGCAGGGATCCGGTGGCCGGTTCGTGGTCGAGGAGCCGGACGGCGCCACGGCCGCCCCAGGTCCGCAGGGCGAGCGGTTCACCCACCGTCTCCTCGTCCACGGGCTGGAGCTTGAGCACGGCCGGCGCCCCGTCGGCACGCAGCACGGGCAGCACCAGCCCGACCACGCCGTGCGCGACCGGCCCGTCCGGGCGCAGCTCCCAGCGGTCGAGCAACTCGCCTGCCAAGACGGGAAGGCGTGCCACCCAGGCGCGGCCCTCGGCGCCGAGGAACTCCTCCAGGGTGGCGGCCAGCGCGGGCGGGACCTCGACGGGCATCGGGCGGGCTCCTCTCGGGCGGTCCGTCCAAGCCTACGGCGGGACCCGGCCGACCCTCCCCGCTCACGTCCGCCCGAGCGCCTCCGCCGCGGCGACCGCGAAGCCGTCCGGGTTGTCGAGCATGATGTTGTGCCCGCAGTCCGGGACCGCGACCACCCGCACGCCCGCCGCGCGGAGGGTGTCGGCGCCCGCCGGCTCGCCGTCCGCCGCCGGGTGGAGGAAGGTGCGCGGGAGGTCGAGGCCGAGCAGCAGTTCGCGCATGGTCGGCACGGTCGCCCGGGCCAGGTAGCGGGCGCTGCGGTAGACCGCTTCCGGGCCGGCCAGCCGCATGGTGGACCACCAGAACGGGCCGACCCGCTCGGCGACTTCGTCCCGTCCGCCGGCCAGGAACTCCTCCTCGGTGTAGGCCGCGATGCCGCTGCTGCCGGGATGGCGCCGGTCGGGGTCGATCCGGTCCAGGTTGGCGTCCACCAGGAGCAGCCGCTCGACCAGCCGCGGGTGCCGCTGGGCGAGGACGATCGCGACCGCCCCGCCCATGCTGTGGCCGACCACCTCGACCCGGTCCGGTCCGGCGGCCGCGACCGCCGCCGCGACCGCGTCCGCGTGCTCCTCCAGCGTGTAGCCGAAGCCCGTCGGCCGGTCACTGAGGCCGAAGCCGAGCAGGTCCAGCAGCAGCGAGCGCCGCCCGGCGAGCAGCGGGTGGGCGGCGGCGGCCGCGAAGTAGGCCGGTGAGGTGGCGCCGAGCCCGTGCAGGTAGAGCCGGGCCGGCTCGGCGCCGGGCAGGTCGACCCAGCGGATCCGGTCGCCGTTCGGGGTGACGGGGGCCTCGCGCATGCTCACTCCTCTTCCAGGGGTTCCGGTTCCGGGGGGCCGGGCCGACGGGCTCCGACCCGGGTCCGGCTCCGGGGATTCCGGCGGACGACGAGGACCATACATCGAATCCGAGGTATCGCGGAAGCGAGATACCCATACACCGAGGGAAGGATCTGAGAGAGTGGCCCCATGCTGAAGCTCGCCATCCTCGGGTTCCTGTACGACCGGCCGCTGCACGGCTACGAGCTGCGCCGTCACCTCGCCGCGCTCACCGGCCACGTCCGCCCGATCAGCGACGGCACGCTCTACCCCGCGATCAAGCGTCTGGAGGCCGACGGCCTGCTGGTCCGCGAGACCGAGCCGGGCAGCGCCGCCGCGCCCCGGCACACCCTGCACCTCACCGAGGCCGGCCGCACCTCGCTGCTCGACCGGCTGCGCGAGCCCGAAGCGCTCGACGTCAGCGACGAGAACCGCTGGTTCACCCTGCTCGCCTTCCTGCGGCACCTTGCCGACCCGGCCGCCCAGGCCGCCGTGCTCCGCCGCCGGCTGACCTTCCTCACCGAGCCGGCCAGTTTCTTCTACGAGGGCGACCGCCCCGTCGGCGCCGAGGAGTTCGCCGACCCGTTCCGGCGCGGCCTGCTGCTGGTGGCCCGTGCCACCACCGAGGCCGAACTCGCCTGGCTGCACGCGACCCTGGCCGACCTGGAAGGCGGGCCGCGGTAGACCCGAGCCCGAACGCGCCGCGGCCCGCACCGGCCGTCGAACGGTCGGTGCGGGCCGCGGGCGAGGATTTCCGGCGCCCGGGAACGGGATCAGTGCCGGTGGTGCGCGTGCACCACGGCATGGCCGCGCCCCCGGCCGATCATCCACCGGTTGACCGGGACGGTCAGCACGAACGCCAGGGCCAGCGAACCCGCCAGCGCCACCCAGAACAGCAGGTCGCCGAGGCCCGCGTCCATCGCCCCCGGGACGGCGACCATCACGGTGTTGTCGATCAGCTCCATCACCAGGATCGACACGGTGTCGGCGGCCAGCGCGACCTTCACCGCGGCACCGACGTCGAGGCCGGCCTTCAGCACGCCGCGCATGGTCAGCGCGTAGCCGAAGACGAAGGCCAGCAGGATCGAGAGCACCACCGTCGCGCCGTTGTGCAGGCCGAAGGCGGTGCCGAGCACCATGCCGAGGATCTCGCCGATGGCACAGCCGGTGAGGCAGTGCAGGGTCGCCTGGGCGGCCGTCCGCCAGCCGGTCCCGCCATCGCCGTGGGCCTGGTGGTGGCCGGCGTGCGCCTGGTACTCGCGGTGACCGCCGCGCTCGTGGTGCCCACCGTGGTCGTGCCCGTGGTGCTCGTGCTGCGCAGGGTGTGCCATGTCGTCCTCCGCTTGCCGCGGCGCCCGGTTCGGCGCCCCTTCTCTCGCTCCGTCGCCGATCGAACTTATACCCCCATGGGGTATGCGGCAATCACTTTCCGACGCCCTCTTCCCCCTGCACACCCGTCTGTGCTCGGATGAACGGCATGGCAGATGAACGACGCACGGGTTACGACGGAACGGGCGAGGGCGCGATCACCCCGGACGGCTGCGCCGTCGAGGTGTGGAGCCGCCTTCCGGCGGGCGACGCCCCGGAGGTGATCGAGGCCGCGGTGCCGCCCGGCGCGCGCATCCTCGAACTCGGCTGCGGCGTCGGCCGGATGACGCACCCGCTGGCCGACCGCGGCTTCGCCGTCACGGCCGTGGACGAGTCCGCCGAGATGCTGGCCCGGGTTCGGACGGACGTCCGCACGGTGCGCAGCCCGATCGAGGAGCTGGACCTCGGCGAGCGCTTCGACGTCGTCGTGCTCGCCTCGTTCCTCGTGCACGCCGGAGACGTGACGGTCCGCCAGGGCCTGCTGGAGACCTGCCGCCGGCACGTCAGCGAGGACGGCTGCGTGCTGGTGCAGCGCGAGGGCGAGGACTGGCACCGGAACGTGCCGCGGGAGAGCTCGATCGGCCCGGACGGGCGGGCCCGGCTGGTCTCGGCCACGCCGGTCGGCGACGGCGTCAACTCCGTCCGCTTCGAGTACGTGTTCCCGGACGGCACTTGGACGCAGACCTTCCTGTCCCGCCCGCTCAGCACCGAGGCGTTCGAGCAGGCGCTCGCGGAGGCCGACCTGGTGGTCGAGCGTTACCTGACCGAGGACCGCACCTGGGTCCGGGCGCGGCCGGTGCTCTAGGCACCGCCCCGGGCCGGTTCCGGACGGGCAGGGCCCTGTGCGCAAAGCCGGAACAAAGGGTGAACAAAGAACTGTCACTTTCACCCCGTACCATCAGCCGCGCGCCGGGCTCGCGCGCGGCCTGCGGGCCGGGCGGGTCGCGGCAACCCCGCACGCCCTTCCGACCCGCAAGGACCCGCCCATGCCGCCCCTGCCCCACGCCCGACGGATACCCCCGGCGGGTGCCCGGTGATCGACTGGTTCCACGGGGCCGTCCTCGGCCTGATCCAGGGCCTCACCGAGTTCCTGCCGATCTCCTCCAGCGCCCACCTGCGGGTCTTCTCCGCGCTGCTCGGCTGGGACGACCCGGGCGCGGCCTTCACGGCCGTCACCCAGCTCGGCACCGAGACGGCGGTGCTGATCTACTTCCGCCGGGACATCGCCTCGATCATCAAGACCTGGGCGCTGTCCCTGTTCCGGCCGGCGCTGCGCTCGGACCCGGACGCGCGGATGGGCTGGTTCGTGATCATCGGCACCCTGCCGATCGGCATCCTGGGCAAGCTGTTCCAGGACACCATCGAGACCCACCTGCGCGACCTCCGGATCATCGGCACCACACTGATCGTCTTCGGCCTGATCCTGGCCTTCGCCGACCGTACCCGGGCCGTCCGCCACGCCCGTCCGATCACCGACCTCACGCTGCCGCACGCCGGCGCCTACGGCTTCGCCCAGGCGCTGGCGCTGATCCCGGGCGTCTCCCGCTCCGGCGGCACGATCAGCGCGGGCCTGCTGCTCGGCTACAGCCGGGAGGCGGCGGCACGCTACTCGTTCCTGCTCGCCATCCCGGCGGTGCTCGCCTCGGGGGCGCTGGAGCTGTTCAAGATCGGCGAGGGCCCGGCCCCGGCCTGGGGGCCGACCATCCTGGCCACCGCGATCGCCTTCGTGGTCGGCTACGCGGCGATCGCCTGGTTCCTGAAGTACATCTCGACCCACAGCTTTCTGCCGTTCGTGGTCTACCGGGTACTGCTCGGCATTCTGATCATCGGACTGGTCGTCGGTGGCGTCCTGGCCCCGGACGCCGGCGCGGTGAAGTAGAACCAGGTTTCAGAACCGAGGACCTGCAGAAGCGAGTGGGCCGGGACACCGACACGGTGTCCCGGCCCACTGAACGTCGAGGACCCTACCGCCCGTGCTCCCGGGCGGCGGTCAGTCGGCCGCGTACGGCGGCGTGGACCTCGGCCTCCTCGGCCGGGTCGGCGGCGAGCCTGCGCAACCGCTCCAGCACACGCGCGTCGCCCGTGGTGGCGACGTGGCGCGCGGCGAGCTCACGCGTGGACTCCTCGCAGTCCCAGAGGCACTCGACGGCGGGCCCCTCGGGGAAGTGCACGTCGGTCGCGGCCAGCGCCTGGGCGGCGCGTCCGCGCAGTTCCGAGGAGGCGGCCTCCCCGTAGATGTGGCGCAGGACCGGTACGGCGTCGGCGGCGACCAGCCGCCCCGCACCGTCCACCAGCGACCCGAGCCCGGTACCGCTGACCCCGCGCACGGAGATCCAGCGGCGCAGCCCGGCCACCACCAGCGGCGCGTCGTCCGGCTCCCCGGCATCGGCGAGCAGCCGGACGGCGGCCTCCCCGAGCGCGCTGTCGGCACCGCCGCTGGCCGGGTCCGCCCAGCGGCGGGCGTGCGCCAGAACCTCGGGGCCGCGCATCCGGCCGAGCAGCTCCAGGGCGGCCCGGACGATCCGGTCGTCCACGTCCGCGGCGGCGGCCTCGATCAGTTCGACGGCGGCCGGGTCGCGCTGGTCGACCAGGTGACGGAGGGCGGCCCGGCGGGCGCCGGGCAGGCCGTCACGGGCCGCCTCCAGCAGCAGCGGGCGGTCCTCCGGCCGGACCACGGCGGTCAGGCAGCGGGCGGCCGCGGCGGCGCGGCGGTCCACCGCGTCGGGGCCGGACGGCGAGTCGGTGCCGCGCGCGGGCTCCGGGCGGACGTCGGGCCGGCCGAGGAAGGCGCCGGCGCCGAGGCCGCCGAGCTCGCCCTGGTCGGCCCAGGCCAGCACGTCGGCGGTGGACCAGCCGGGCGTGACCCCGCTGCGGTTGATCTGGCGTTGCCACAGGTCGAAGGGTGACTGTTCGCTGGCCGCCGCCACTCTGGGGTGGTAGGCCGCCCACAGTCGCCAGGGCCGGGGCTCGTACGCGTTGCGGATGAACTCGCGCAGCTCGGCGTCGCCCTCGGGGCCCGGCGCGAAGCGGTCCAGCACGGCGGTGCCGAGCAGCAGCAGGCCGCGGTCGTCGTCGCGCAGGGCGAGCTCGTCGAGGGCCCAGGACCAGTTGGCGCCGGTGGCGGCGTACTCGCGCAGCATCAGCAGCGCGTCGCGCCGGCCGTACGCGGCGAGGTGGCCCAGGACGGAGAGGGCGAGGCCGGTGCGGCTCTCGTCGTCGGTGACCAGGTCCTCGGCGGAGTGGAGGTGGTCCTCGATGCCGTCGAGGGGGGCTTCCAGCTCCATGTAGATGCGCGCGTAGTAGAGGGAGCGGCTCTCGACCTGCCAGTCCGATCGCGGGTCCCTGGTGACGCACTCCTCCAGCGCAGCGATGGCCTCGGCGCGGTCGGCGGCCAGCGCGTGGAGCTGCCCGTCACCACGGCCTCGCTGAAGGAGGCCGAGGAGGCTGGCACTGGGTGCTATCACTGGCTCGAACATGAGGTCAGCATCCGTTGCGGCGGTCGTAGTGGCAACGGGATTTCCGTCGCCGGGGTCTCTGGTCGGTACTGCGGTGGGCGCCCGGGCGCCGGAATCACCGAAGGTTACCGCCTCGGACCCCCGTCCGCACACAGGGCGACGAAGCCTCCGGCCACAGTGGCATATGCCAGTGGAATTTTGCCTGCGTTCTGTCCAAATCGCCCCCGGGGTTGACGACGCTGTGCGACAGTCTTCTCACTGTCCGAACTACCCGCACACCGCGGGACATCCCCGAGCGATGGGTTCGCCATGAACATGCCCTTAGGCGCCACCCGCCCGCCGGGAGCCGTCACGGTGGACGGCGCCCCGACGGACGGGAGCAGCGCGGTGAGCGGCGGGAACGGCGCCACGGCCGGAGCGCCCGGTGCCGCGGGCGGAGACGGCACGGGCGACGCCGACAGCGGAACGGACGGCAGAGTGGACGGCACGGCGCAGGAGCCGTCCGGCCCTCGTCTCGGCGACGGCGGCGACCACGACGCGGCCGACGACGGCCTGATCGGCTCCGCCGCATGGGACCTGGTGACCGACCGGATCCAGTGGAGCCCGGAGACCTACCGCCTCCTCGGCTGCGACCCGGAACACGGCCCGCTCAGCCTCGACCGGCTGCCCGACCGCCTCCCCGAGGCGGACCGGCCACTGCTGCGGCGGATGATGACCGACGCCCTGGTGCACGGCCGCCACGCCGCCGGCACCCTGCGGGTCCGCCGGCCCGACGGACGGCACGACGGCGTCGAGTGTGTGGGCGAGCCCCTCCTCGACACGGACGGCACCGTCGTCGCGCTGCGCATGCTGCTCCGCCCGGCCCCGCCGGCCTGAGCCGACGGCCCGGCCCGGGCCCTCACACCCGGGACCCCGTCAACTCAGCCGCGGCCGGTTCTTGGCGTCCGCCGCCCTCAACTCCCGGCCCAGCTCCTCCCGCAGCTCGTCCACCACCGGCAGCCCGCGGTACTGCGCGGTCAGCCGGTACATCTCGCGCAGCCGGTCCCAGGTCCGGTGCGAGGAGTTCTGGCCGATCAGGTTCATCACCATCTTCGCCTGGAACTGCGCCGCGTCCGGCTCGCCGGAGATCAGGTGCACCGAGGCCAGGGTGATCCGGTCGAACAGCGCCGAACGCAGCTGTCCGGTGCCCTCGCGCAGGGTGATCACCCGCTCCGCGAGCCGGCGGGCCTCGGGGGCCGCCGCCGGGTCGTGCTCGGACAGCGTGCGCAGCACCAGGGCCTGCATGCCGCGCAGTTCGGCTTCGTCGAACACCTGCATCCACGAGGGCGGCGGCTCCGGTGCCTCCTCGGTGAACAGGTCCTCGGCCTCCCCGAGCAACCGGTAGGTGTCCTGGGAGTGTCCGATCGAGGCGTGCGCCCACGCCTCGACGGTGTTGAGCATGGCGCGCGTTCTGGGCAACAGCCGCCCGCCGGTCGCCTTGGCCGCCGCCATCAGGTCGAGCGCGTCGTCGGCCCGGCCCAGGTGCACCATCTGCCGTGCGGCCCGGGAGATCGCCTCGCCGGCCCGCGGCCGGTCGCCGGCCTCCTTGGCCGCATCGGCCGCGATCATGAAGTACTTCTGGGCGGTGGGCTCCAGACCCACGTCGTGCGACATCCAGCCCGCCAGCACCGCCAGGTTGGCCGCGACCAGCCACAGCCGCTGCTCCACGGCGGGCGCATGCCGGTGCGTCAACAGGCCGCCGACCTCGTTCAGTTGACCGACCACCGCCTTGCGCTGCAACCCGCCGCCGCGGGCGGCGTCCCAGGCCCGGAACACCTGCACCGAGTGCTCCAGCGACTCCACCTCGTCGAGCCCGACCGGGCCCGCGTCGTACACGTCCACCACCGGGTGCGCTCCGCTCCCGGTGACCACCTGTCGCGGCCCGGGGACGGAGGCCGCGTACGCGACCGCCTCCCCGCTCAGCCAGCCCTTCAGCGAGTCGGCGATGACCGCCCCGGCCGTGAGCGCGGCTCCCGCGCCCACCAATCCACGTCGGTTCAGCATGAGGTCCATTCCCGTGAACTCGGTGAGGACCGCGGCTGTTCGATCCGGCGACCATGGCACTGCTGCGGACGCTTCCGCTCCGGACCTGGTGGGCCGGTGTCGTTCCAGACCGAGGTCCTCAGTGGTGACGACACGGCCGAGCCGCTCCGTGAACACGGCCGCCAGCACCCTGGGCACCGGATCGCGCGGGATCTCCCCCTGCTCGATCCAACGCCGTACCCTCGACGTGTCGGTGGACAGCTGCAGCTGCCCCATCGCGGCACCCCGACGGTTGACCAGCCGCGCCAGCTCGCCCTTCGACCATCCGGTCAGGACGAACAGATCGGCCAGTCGGGTGTTGGGTTCCCTGCTCAACGAAGCCCCCAGGTTCCTCGGCTGATCCGAGGCTAGAGGCTCCGGCAAGTGCCGGGCGAGCATTCGCCACCGTTCGCCAGGGCCCGCCAGACTACTAAGCCAGTGCCCGATGGGTGTGTTGTAGGGGTGCGCCACCTCGCCCCCCGGGTCGGGCGGCGTCCCATCAGCGTCGGGGCTGTCCCCCGACGGTGGCACGGGGCGCTCCCGGTCCTCACCCGAGGGGGTGGCGCGGCCGGGTGGCGCGGGAGCGCCGGGCACGGCCACGGCAGACCGGCCGACCGCATTCCCCAGGGTGCGGACGGCCGGAGCACCGTCGAACAGGGGTTCCCGACCCCATGTCCGTGCCCGGCGCCCGCGCACCACCCACCGCGCCGCATGCCGTACCCGCACCACCCGCAGGGCCGCCGTCACGCCAGGAAGCACACGGCACCGGCCCTCCCCCGCCCCCGCGGGGCAGCACCCGCCGACGGACCGGAAGGGACCAACTTCAGCCCATGTACTCCTCAGCGACGACCCCCACGCCCACCGCGACCCGCCCAGCGCTGCGCCCCCCCACCGCAGCCACCGGCCGCACCGGCCCCAGGGCGGTGCCCCCGGCGAGCCGGCCCGCGGCCCCGCGCGGTGCCGAGGGCCGGGCCGCGGACACCCGGGTCGTCCCGACCGGCCGTACGGCGCCGGGCCCCGTCGGCCGCACCGCGCTGGGGCTGCGCGCCCCCGAGACCGCCCTGCCGGCCGGTGGCCGGATGCCGCTGGCCCGGCAGGCCGACGGCCAGGTGCTGCGGGCCCGACGGCCCGGCCAGCCCGGCGGCGGCCCGGAGCGGATCGACCCGTCGGCGCTCCAGACCCCGGCGGTCCGGGCGGCGCTCGCCAGCGTCTCGCGGATATGTCCCGCGTTCACCCCGCGTCAGGTCCTGCGCGAGGGCAGCCGCCACATCCTGGTGGCGGGCACCATCGGGCGGGCCCCGGTGGTCGCCAAGTGCCTGGCGCCGCAGGCGGTGCGGAGTGAGTACTTCGAGCAGCTGGTGGCCGACTTCCACCACGAGGTGGCGGTCTACCGCGCGTTCGTCCGGCACCGTCCGCCGGTGCGGCTGCCCCGGCTGGTGGCGGCCGACCACGACCGGTGCGTGCTGGTCATGGAGCGCGTCCCCGGGCGCCCGGCGGCTCGCGAGCGCCACCCGGTCAACGCGCCCACCCCGGGCGAGGTGCGGGCGCTGCTCACCGCGGTCCGCACGCTGAACCTGTGGCGGCCGCCGACCGACGTCTTCCAGCCGCGCCTGGACTACCAGTTGGAGATCTCCCGCTACCACTCGGTGGGCCAGCTCACCGACCGGGACGCCGGCGACCTGCGCGGCCTGCTGCACGGCCTCGGCCACACCCCGCTCCAGCTCTGCCACGGCGACGCCCTGCTCAGCAACATGCTGCTGGCGCCGTCCGGCCCGGTGCTGGTCGACTGGGAGCAGGCCGGCTGGTACCTGCCCGGCTACGACCTGGCGGTGCTCTGGAGCGTCCTGTCCGGGGACACCGCGGCGCGGCGCCAGATCAGCCAACTCGCCCAGAGCGGCGGCACGCTGGCCCGGGACGCGTTCCTGGTGAACCTGGTGCTGGTGCTGATGCGGGAGATCCGGCTGTACGACGTGCCGGGCGCCGGCGAGGAGCAGCGGATCATGATCCGTCGGCTCTACGACGACGCGGCGCTCGCCCGCCGGGCCGTCCGCGCCGCGGTCGGGACCCGCTGAGCCGCGGTCGGGGCCCCGCCGGGTCGCGGGAGCTCCTACGGCCGGGCGCCCCGTTCGAGGGCGGCCCGGCCGGCGGCCTCCAGGACGGTCTCGTCCGGGGCCAGGTGCACCCGGCTGCTGAGCACGTCCCGCAGGTACCGCTCCAGCGGGTGGCGCCGGCTCAGGCCGGGGTTGCCGGTGAGGGCGACGGCCTGCTGGACCACCGCCGTCGCGGCCCGGGTGGCCAGCAGGTGGGCCGGACCGGTCCGGGCGACGGCCTCCGGCTCGCCCCGGTCCACCCGGGGGGCCAGGCCCTCGACCAGTTCCTCGGCGCCGATCAGCTGGGCCTCGATCTCGCCGAGGGCCGTCCGGTAGCGGGGCAGGGTGCCGAGCGGCTCGGTCAGGTTGGCCGGGGTGCGCTGGTTGAGGAAGCGGATCAGCCAGGCCTCGGCGGCCCGGGCCACGCCGATCGCCACCGCAGAGAGGGCCAGGTCGTGCCAGGCCAGGGAGAGTTCGGCGTCGGCGCCAGCGCCCTGACGGGCCGTCCGGCGACCGGCCGTCAGGCCGAGCGCGAGGTCGGCCGGCACCCGGACCCCGTCCAGCACGACGTCGTGGCTGGCGCTGGCCCGCAGCCCGAGCTGGTCCCACGTCGGGTCGATCTCCAGGCCCTCGCTCTCGCCGCGGACCAGGAAGGTGCCGATCCTCGGCTCCTCGTCGTCGGTCCGCGCCGTCACCGCCATCCAGGCGAGCGCCTCGGCGCCGGTGCAGTACGTCTTCCGGCCCGTCAGCAGCCAGCCGTCGCCGTCCCGTCGGGCGACCGTCGCGGGCAGCTCGCCCGCCCCGGCACCGGGCTCCGCCCGCAGCGTGTTGACCAGGACCGGGCCTCGCCGGGACTCGGTGAGCAGCCGCCGGTAGCCGGCCGTCGGCCAGTCGGCCCGCCGGGCCTGCTCGGCGTGCCGGAGCAGGGTGAAGGCGGTGACCACGGCCACCGAGGCGTCCCCACGGCCGAGTTGGGACAGCACCCGGACGGTGTCGGCGAGCGTTCCACCCGGCCCGCCGTACCGCTCGGAGACGGTGAGGGTGAGCAGTCCGGCCTCGTGGACGGCCTCGATCCCCTGGTACGGGAAGGTCGCGTCGCGGTCGTGCTCCTCGGCGAGGGCGGCCAGCAGGTCGACCACCCGGGGCAGCCCGGCGAGGGCGGTCTCGATCGCGGTGCGGTCGGGTGCGGGGCCCGTGGGGCCGGCGGACGGGAAACCGGTGGACGGGGAACCGGTGGATTCGAGATGGCCGGAATCGGACCGGCCGGAACCCGCCGACGGCGGAGCGGTCCGGGAGCGGCGCCCGGCGGAGGCGTTCTCGGCCGGAGCGTCCTTGACGGGAGCCTCCTTGCCGGAGGCGCTCCCGGGCGGACGGTCGCCGACGGGGTGGTCGTCGAACACGTGGTCCTCGGACGGACGATCGGCGGTCGAACGGTTGGCGGCGCGGGTCGTCATAATGCTGTGCCTCCGGGCGGCAGCGTGGGCTCGGCGGATGCGGGCGGCACGCCGTACGGGCGCGCGGTACCGATTGGCGGCCCCGGAGGTCGGCTCACGGCCCGCCCCCTGGTGTCGGCGCCGACCGGGCACCCGGCCGACCGCCCGCCGCCGGGGGACGAATCCCCCTCAGCGGCCCGGACACGCCGCGCTGGCGGTGCGCCGCAGGTCGAGATGCCTGCGACGGGTCAGCAGCGGAAGACGGCACGGCATGTTCGCGACTGTACGAATCGTTGATCGAACCCGTCAAGCAGCGTCCGGCCACCGGGCGGAGCCGGTCACCCCGCCGGGATCAGCCCTGCTGGAACATGTCCGCCGGAAGCGGCTTCAGCAGCTGATACAGGTCGTCCGAAATCGGTCGGTCCCAGGACGCGATGGTGACCAGGACGCCGTCGCTGCGGCCGAACTGGGCGCAGAACACACGCTCCTCGCTGACCTTGACCTTCTTCACGATCAGCAGGTCGTCCCCGAGCATCACCGGGAAGTCCTCCGCCGAGACGAACTCGACCGGCTCGTCGTTCTCCAGCGCGGCGAGCAGCTGCCGCACCTCGAAGGGCACGCTGTCGCCGGTCTCCCGGGCGGGCGAACCCTCGGGGAGGTTGCCGATGAACATCGCCGGGCCTCTGCCGCCGAACAGGTCGTAGCGCAGGAAAATCCCCTGGCAGGAGCCGTCCGGGCCGGTCATCATGGCCGCACCGAAGTCACCGGGCCAGTCGCCCGGGTCCATCGCGAGCACGTCGAAGTCCGGGCCGGCGGGCTGTCCGGTGCGACGGCGGAGAAAAGACATGGGAACATCGTACGTGTCCGGCACACCGCGCTCGCGAGGTGGGTGGGGCGCCGCCGGGGGACGAGCGGGAGATCGACGCTCAGAGACCAATGTTGACTCTGAGCAACCGTCCGGGCTACGTTCGGTTCAGCACGACAGCCGTTCTGGGTTTCACCCTCCGGGGGGACGGCATGTCGCAACGCGGCCCTACACGCGTTTCCCTCACTGTGCACTTGTCGTGCCGAACTGCCGAGCACCCAGCTTCGTCGTCGCACACAGCACAAACACACAAGCCAACAGTTCCATGCATCACAAGCCAGATCCGCGGGGCCCCGGCCCGTCGCTCCCGTGGATCTGCTCGGGACACCGCCGCGTGGGGGCGTGCGGGTCCCGAGCATCGGTGCCGTCGTCCGAGTCGCTCTCGGCTTCGGCGCCAGCCTCCCGGCGACTGCCGGCCCCTCGCGGGGCCGGGACCGGCCGACGCACCCCGGTGCGCAGGGGATGACTGGGAGGATGGCCTGGCAGTACTGCCGGGCCGCACAGCAGGCGCCGTGTCTGGCCGCGTGGGGGCGGTGGGCACGGCGTCTGCCCGTGCTCATACTCTGAGCTGCGTTTGTCTAACAGTCAACAGAAATTCTGACGGGGCACGCTCAATGGATCATCACTTGTGATGTTCGGACCCGAAAGATCGTCTGCGGAGCGGACCCCGTCGATCGGGGCCCGCTCCGTGATGTGCGGCCCGGCAAGCCTCGGCTCGGGCCTCAGGTGAGGTCGAACTCGCCGTCCCGGGCGCCGAGCACGAAGGCCCGCCACTCGCCCGGCGTGAAGACCAGGACCGGCCCGTCCTCCTGGCGGCCGTCCCGCATCCCGATGTAGCCGTCCACGAAGGCGATCTGCACGTCCCCGACGCCCTGGCTGCTGCACAGCCACTCTGCTCCGGTGAAGTCCACCCTGGGCTTCCCGTTCGGCGCCAGCGCCGGCTGTGCCCCGCCGACCTCCGCGTCCGTCCCGCTGTTGGATCCCACTGACCGATCTCCTCCCGACGGCATTCCGGGGCCAGCCTAGCCACACCGCCCGGCCCCGGTCAGCGGGTTGACGAGGACTCCTCCAGGTGGGGACGGACACCGCCGGAGGAAGGGTTGAGGCGTGTCCCGACCGGCGGGGGCGGCGGGCAGCTGCCAGAGTGCTGCCAGGACGCCTCCCCGGTGCCTCCCCGGCCCGGAAGGACCGGAAGGACGAGCCCGCCGGCCGTCCGGGAGCCCTCGGCGGCCCCGCGCGGACCGGGCCGCCGCGCTGCTCGACTGCTCCGCTCCGCCCGACCGCTTTGCCCGAACGATCCACCCACCGATCCGCTCAAGGGAGCAGCCGATGAGCCGCCGGGACGGCACCCGCGCCGACGTCATCCCCATCTCCGACGCACCCTCGGCCCACCCCCCAGCGCCCCGTACGCCTCCCTCGCCCACCTCGTTTCCCCGGCCGACGCCCGCCCGGCCCGCCACGCACGGGCGGGTCGGGATCGTCCTGGTCTCGCACAGCCAGGAACTGGCCACCGCCGCACGTTCCCTCGCGCTCGCGTTGACCGGATCCGACTCCCCCGCGCCGGTCGCGGCGACCGGCGGCGACCCGTCGGACGGACCGGGCATCAGCGCCGTCCTGGTGGCCGCCGCGACCCGCCAGGTGGACCAGGGCCACGGCGTGGTGGTGCTCGCCGACCTGGGCGGGGCGGTCACCACCGTCCGCACCCTGCTGTCCGACGCGGACGAGCACGGGCTGCCGTTCCCGGTCCGGTTCGCCAACGCCCCGTTCGTCGAGGGCGCGGTGGCCGCCACCGCGACCGCCACGGCGGGCGGGGACCTGGCCGCGGTGCTGGACGCGGCGGAGGAGGCCTACCGGCAGCACAAGGGCTGACCCCGCTCGAACGGGGCCCTGGGGAGCCCGGGGGCCCGCAGCCGGCGCGGTGGGCGCGGTGGGCGGGCTCAGGGGCGCTCCTTGCCCTCCCAGGTGAAGACCGCCGGGCCCTCGCACTCCAGCGCGTGGCGCAGCCGCTCGTGCTCGCTCTCGATCATCGGCGGCAACTCGTCCAGCCCGAACCAGCCGACCTCCAGCGACTCGTCGTCGTTCACCCGCGCCTCGCCGCCGACCGCGCGGCAGCGGAAGGTCAGCACCAGGTACTGCGTCACATCGCCGTTCGGGTACGTGACCTGCGGCGAGACCGTGACGGAGGCGAGCAGCTCGGGCACGACCACCACCCCGGTCTCCTCCTCGCACTCGCGCACCACGCCGTCGGCGGGCTGCTCGCCGGGGTCGAGAATGCCTCCGACCGGCGCCCATCGGCCGTCGTCGGCCCGGCGGGCGAGCAGCACCCGGTCGTGGTCGTCCAGCACGACGGCGACGACGGCGCTCAGCCAGAGCGGACGGGTGCCCACGACGGCGCGGAGTTCGGCGAGGAAGGGGGGAATGGCCATGGCCCGCAGCCTATCGGGGCGGCTACGGGCCGACCTGGCGCGTCCGGCCGGTGTCGGGGCGCAGCAGGTCGGGGCGCAGCAGGGCGAGCACGGTGAGCCCGAGGATGTGCAGGTCGAGCCCGAGCGAGCGGTGCTCGACGTACCAGAGGTCGAGCTCGGCCCACTCGGGACGGCTGAGCGGGCGGGACGTCCGGCCGCGGCTCAGGGCGTGCAGCTGGGCCCAGCCGGTGAGGCCCGGCCGCACCGCGAGCCGGCCGCGCTCACGGCGGGAGTAGCGCACCACCTGGTCGGGGCTGGCCGGCCGGGGTCCGATCACCCCCATCTCGCCGCGCGCCACGTTCCACAGGCGTGGCAGCTCGTCCAGGCCGGTGCGGCGCAGCAGGGCGGTGAGCCGGCCGTCGCCGCCGGCCCGGAAGCGCAGGACCTGGAACTCGCGGCCGTGCCGGCCGGTCCGGGTCTTCCGCTGGAGGACCGGGCCGCCGGTGGTGCAGCGGAGCAGCGCGGCGATCAGTAGGGCCAGGGGCAGTGCGACGATCGCGGCCAGGACGGCGACGGCGAGGTCGCCACCGCGTCTCATGAGGTGGCCACGGCACGATCCGGTCTGCCGCCCATCGCTCCCCCTCCGCGGCGCTTCGAGCCGGAAGAACGCATTCACAGTAGAGGCGGGATGGAACCCTCGTCCGGGAATGGTGAAAGAAGGGGACCCAAGATTGTCCGACTGGACGATATTCAGTCGGTCTGACCAATTTCGCTCGATCTGCCGTTTCGGAATGCCGAGAGCGATCGGCGTAACGGGTGGGGGCATCGTCCGGACGAAACCCGCCGACCGTACGGCCGGCGCGCCGGCCGGGGAGCCGTCAGAGCGCGGCGCGGCGCCGGTCGCGGATCACGCCGAAGGCGATCCGGCCGAGCAGCAGGACGCCCGCTGCCAGACAGCCGGCCACCGCCATCGCCCAGGCCGGCCCGTCACTGTCCGGAACGAACACGGCCACGACGATGCCGAGCGCCAGGCAGGCCACGCCCACCGCCGCCAGCGGGAGCTGGTGGGTGACCAGGGCTCCGCCGCTGCACGCACGGGCCATCCGGGAGGCCCCGTGAAGGTCGAGGGGGTCACGGTCCGCATCTGCCATGAGCCCAAGGTACCCCGGGGCGGCGCCGGCGGCACCTGCGGGGAGTGAAGACGGGAACACCCTGCGCAACCGGCGGATCCGGCTGGTCAGGGGCTCCCCGACGCCGCCCCGAAGTGTGTCCGAGACGTCCGCGCGGGCATTCCGGCTCCACAATCAGTCCACGAAAAATCCTCGTCCCCCCGGTACAACCATCCGACCGGTGCAGCGGTCTCAATGGCATTGAGTGATCCAGGAGCCGTTCGAGGGGCGGGTGTGAACCCCCCACCGAGAACAGGAATATCCAGGGACGGAGCCTCCGCCCCTGGAGTCGGAGGCCGGGCTCCGTCCTCCGGCGGTACCGCCACGCCGCTCGGCGAACGAGGGGGAACCGTGCCGCAGTCCCAGTCCAGTACATCGACCTCCATGGCCCGCGCCCGGCCGGCACCCGGTGTGCGCGCCCTGCCTCCGCCCGTCGGATGTGCTGCGGACCGGCACGACACCGGCCGGCCCACCGACCGCCTGCACGGCGAGCATCTGCACAACGAGCTTCTTCACGGCGAGCGCCGGCACGGCGAGCACCGCCAGGGCACGCACCGGGACGGCGGGGGCCGTCACCGGGCGGCCGTCGATACGGAACAGCAGGACGCTCGGGGCGAATGGCTGCGGTTCGCCCCCGTCCAGCCGCTGTTCCGGGCCCTGGCCGCCCAGCGGCTCGCCGTGCTCGCGTACCACGGGGTGACCGACCACCGCTCCTTCGGCGCCCAGCTCGACCGGCTCCAGCGGCTCGCCACACCCGTCTCGCTCGACGCGGTCCTCCAAGCCGTGACCGAGCGGCGGCCGCTGCCGCCCCGGAGCGTCCTGGTCACCTTCGACGACGCCGACCGGAGCGTGCTCACCCACGCCCTGCCGGCCCTCGACGCCCGGGGCATTCCGGCCACCGCGTTCGTCATCTCGGAGCTCATCGGCACCGAGCGGCCGTTCTGGTGGCACGAGGCCGACTTCCTCGCCCGGCACGGGGGCCGGGCCCGCTCACTCGACTGCGGACACCCGTCCCAGTTGCTCCGACGGCTCAAGGCCATGCCGGACCCGGACCGCCGGCGCAGCCTGCACGAGCTCCGGGTCAGCGCCGACCGCCGGCCGCCCCGGCAGGAGCAGCTGACCCCGGGCGACCTCCTCGCCCTGCGGGGCGGGGGCGTCGCCATCGGCAACCACACCCAGGGGCACCCATGCCTCGGGCGTTGCGACGACGACACCGTGCGCTCAGAGATCACCGGCGCCCACGAAGCCCTCACCCGGTGGCTGGGCGAACCACCGATCGCCTTCGCCTACCCGGACGGCGGCCACGACGTCCGCGCTGAAACCGTCCTGCAGGAGCTCGGCTACCGTCTCGGCTTCCTCTCCGACCACCGCCTGGGCCCCCGACTCCCCTCCCATCCCCTCCAGATCAGCCGCCTCCAGGTCGACTCCACCACCAGCACCCGCCGCTTCGACACCATCCTCTCCGGCCTCGAACCGGCCTACCGCCGCTGGCGCCGCCAGGCCGTCGCGTAGCGCGGGCGGCGCCTCCGCGGTTGCGTGGAAAGTCGGCTGGACCGACTTCCCACGCAACCGCGTGGCGCCTGTCAGACTCCTGCGCACGTGGATTCCCCCTTGACGCCCCTCGCTCGCACAGACCTGCCGGCCGATTTCCCGCGCCGGCCGGACAGGGCCCGAAAGCGACCGGCCATCGAGCCGGCCCCGCACCAGAAGTCGGTGTGGTCGACTTCTGGTGCGCCGTAATCAAGCCAGGAGGTACGGCCGGCAAATCTCCAGCCCATCGCCACCGTATGAGAAGTCGATCAGGTCGACTTCTCGTACGCTCGGCCGAAGCTCTACGGGCGCCAGGAATGCCGGACCAACACCCATAGCCTTCTCGAACGAAAAGTCGAATCCACCGAGTTCCAGCAAACTCTACACGAGTAGATACGCCTCTTGGCAACGCCGCTCGACGCGAGAAGTCGGCCGGGCCGACTTCCTGTGCTGGCGTGGCAGGGCCAGTCGGGCGGCCAGCAGCTTTCGGGGGGCGGGCTCCGCAGAGATGGCGCCGGGGGCGGTGCTGGAAGTCGGCCGAGCCGACCTCCAGCACGTTGCCGGAAGGTCGATCTGTCGACTTCTGCCCGTGTCAGCCGATGAGGGTGGCGAGGATGCTGCCCTGGGGGTAGAGGGCTGCGGTCGGGGGGAGGTCGGCGGGGGCGCCGGCGTGGAGGACGGTCAGGGTGCCGGTGCCGGTCCGGGTGGGGTCGGCGACGCGGCGCAGGGCCTGGGCGGCGACGGCGTCGGCGGAGCCGTACAGGGTGAGCGCCGGGGAGGCGGTCGGAGCGACGGCGGCGCGGATGCGGTCTTCGACGAGTTCGTAGTGGGTGCAGCCGAGCACGACGACGTCGGTGCCGGCCGGTGTCCGGGCGGCGGCGTCGGCGATGGCGGCCGTGATGGCCTCGTCGTCGCCGTGCTCGACCGCGTCCGCGAGGCCCGGGCAGGCGACCTCGGTGACGTCCGCCGAACCCCCGAAATCGTGGATCAGCCCGCGCTGGTAGGCGCTGCCGGTGGTGGCCGGGGTGGCCCAGATGGCGACCCGGCCGCCCTGCGCTGCGGCGGGCTTGATCGCCGGGACGGTGCCGATCACCGGCAGCCCGGGCTCCAGCTCGGCCCGCAGGGTGGCGAGCGCGTGCACGGAGGCGGTGTTGCAGGCGATCACCAGCGCGTCGGGTTCGAGCGCGGCGGCGGCCCGGCAGCAGCCGAGGGCCAGCTCGGTGACCTCTTCCGGCGTACGGGGCCCCCACGGCATCGAAACCGGGTTGGAGGAGAGCACCAGATCCACGTCCGGGCGCAGCTTCCGAAGAGCGGCAGCGGCGGCCAGCAGGCCGATTCCGGAGTCCATCAGTGCGATCTTCACGGGTCAAGACTTTAGTCGATCCGCCCGCCCGGCCCGGTTCTGCGGCAGACTGCCGGGGTGACCGTCCTGCTGTGGATCGCCGCGTTCTCCCTGCTGGTCTGGCTCTGGCTGGCGTGCTGCCACGGCTCGTTCTGGCGCACCGACGTGCGGCTGCCGCCGCGTCGTCCGCCGGTCCGCTGGCCGCAGGCGGCGATCGTGGTGCCGGCCCGGGACGAGGCCTCGGTGCTCCCGGTGAGCCTGCCGACGCTGCTCGCGCAGAAGTACCCGGGGCGGGCCCGGGTGATCCTGGTGGACGACCACAGTTCGGACGGCACCGGCACGCTGGCGGCGGAGCTGCGGACGATCGACGGGCTGGAGCTGACCGTCACCACCCCTCCCCCGTTGCCGCCGGGCTGGACCGGCAAGCTGTGGGCGCTGCGGCACGGCGTGGCGCTGGCCGGGCCGGACGTCGAGTACCTGCTGCTGACGGACGCCGACATCGCGCACGGCCCGGACTCGCTGGCCGAGCTGGTGGCCGCCGCCGAGAGCAACGGGCTGGACCTGGTGTCACAGATGGCCCGCCTACGGGTGGAGACCGGCTGGGAGCGGCTGATCGTGCCGGCCTTCGTGTACTTCTTCGCCCAGCTGTACCCGTTCCGCCGGAGCAACCGCCCGGGTACCCGGACGGCGGCCGCGGCCGGCGGCTGCTCGCTGGTGCGGCGCGAGGCGCTGGAGCGGGCGGGCGGGGTGGCGGCGATCCGCGGTGCGGTGATCGACGACGTGTCGCTGGCCCGGGCGGTGAAGTCCACCGGCGGCCGGACCTGGCTGGGCCTGGCCGGCGACGTGGACAGCGTGCGCCCGTACCCACGGCTGGAGCAGCTGTGGCGGATGGTGTCGCGCAGCGCGTACGCCCAGCTCAGGCACTCGCCGCTGCTGCTGTCCGGGACGGTGCTGGGGCTGGGGCTGGTGTACCTGGTCCCGCCGTTGGCGACGGTGGCCGGGCTGGCGGCAGGGGTGCCGGCGGTGGCGGCCGCGGGCGGGGCGGCGTGGGCGCTGATGGCGGGCACGTACCTGCCGATGGTCCGGTACTACGGGCAGCCGGCCGCGGCCGTGCTGCTGCTGCCGTTCACCGCGGGGCTGTACCTGCTGATGACGGTGGACTCGGCGGTGCAGCACTGGCGCGGCCGGGGCGCGGCGTGGAAGGGACGCACCTACTCCCGGGCCTGAGAAACCCCCTGCACGGCGGTCCGCCCCGATCCATACTGCTCGGATGGACCGTCAGCAGATCTCCCGCCTCGCCCATGCCCACCACCCGATCGCGGCCCCCCTGGCGGACGAGTCGGTGGCCCGGCTGCTGGACCGCGCCACCGCCGGGACGGAACGGGGCCGGGCCCTTGACCTCGGTTGCGGTGAGGGCGCCTGGCTGCTCCGGACGCTGGCTGCCCGCCCGGACTGGCAGGCGGTGGGCGTGGACCTGGACGCGGCGGCGCTGACCCGGGCCCGGGAGACCGCGACCGCACTCGGCGTGGTCCGCCGGATCGGCCTGCACCACCTGGACGCACGGGACTTCACCGCGAAGGAGCCCTTCGAGCTGGTGCTGTGCGTCGGCGCCACCCACGCCTTCGACGGTCTGCTGCCGACGCTCGCCGCTGCCCGGGAACTGCTGGCCCCCGGCGGCCGGTTGCTGGTCGGCGAGGGGTTCTGGCAGCGCGAGCCGTCGCAGGCGGCGCTGGACGGGCTGGGTGCGGTCCGGGAGGACTTCGCGGATCTGGCGACGACCACCGACCGGGTCCTCGCGGACGGCTGGACACCGGTGTTCGGGCACGTCAGCACCGAACAGGAGTGGGACGACTACGAGTTCTCCTGGACGGGCTCGCCGGCCGAGTGGGTGCTGGACCACCCGGACCACCCGGACGCGGCAGCCGCCCGGGAGGCCGCGGACCGGCACCGCACCGCGTGGCTGCACGGCTACCGCGGGACGCTCGGCTTCGTCACGTACCTGCTGCGCCGCGACTGAAGCGCCTGAAGCAGCCGCAGTGGAAGAAACGGCTGGAATGGCTGGAACGGCCAAGCCACCTGCCGGGCAGGGCACATGAGCGAGTTGGTTGATCCGCTGTCACCGCGCGGGCCGGGAGCGCAGGCTCAGCGGCTGTGTTCCCGCTCCTGCTGCACCAGGCGGTCGAGCACCTCGGGCATCGCCTCGACCCCACCGGCCCGGGTCGGCGAGGTGCGGTACTCACCCTGGATCACGACCGTCGGCAGCTCGTTGATGCCGTAGCGGGTGAAGGCGGCGGCGGCCTCGTCGACCGACTGGTTCACCACGGCGGAACGGTACGTCCGGCCGAACGCCTGGCCGTCGACGCCCTGGCGCACGGCCCAGTCGGTGGCGGTGGCCTCGGTGGTGACGTCGAGCCGCTCGTCGTGCACGGCCCGGAAGGCGCCGGCCTGGAGGCGGTCGACCAGGCCGAGCTGCTCCAGCGTGTAGTACAGCCGGGCGTGGGCACGCTGCACGGCCTCGTCCCGACTGCCGGGCCAGACGGCCGGGACGCGGCGCAGCGCGACATCGGCGCGGTGCTTCTCCGCCCAGGCCTGCAGTGGCTGTTCGAGCGCCTGGGAGTGGACACAGTCGTACCAGAAGAACTCGACTGCCTCGGTCAGGGCGCTCTCGCGCACCGGTTGCGGGTGGTCGAGCTTGACGAACTGGACGCCCCCGGAGGTGACTTGGTGGGTCGTCGCACCGGCCTGGACGGGGGACGCGGAGATCCCGACGGCGACGGCGACGGCGAGCAGGACGGTGGACCGCAGCAGCGACTTCGAGTTCACACCGGGCAGTGTGCTGGTGGCGGCCCGTTACCGGCCGGTTGCTCAGGCCCGGGCCGTACCGGATTCGCCCGGACGGCGCAGCCGGGCCTCGCCGTGGACGGAGCCGACCCCCGACGGGGTCGATGCGGTCAGCGGGCGCCCTCCGCGCCCGCCGTCCAGACCTCCGCGACCAGTTGCTGCCAGGCGTCCACGACGGCACCCAGTTCGAAGTGCTCCAGCGCGTGCGCCCGGGCCGCCGCACCGAGGCCCGCCCGGTTGACCGCGAGCACCTTGCCCAGTGCCTCGGCGAGGGCGAGCGGGTCCCCCGGGGCGACCAGCGCACCGGTCGCACCGTCCCGGACCACCTCGCGCACCCAGCCGACGTCGGTGGCCACCGCGGGCACCCCGGCCAGTGCCGCCTCGATCAGCGCACCGGGCACCCCCTCGCTGTCGCTGGTCAGCAGCAGTGCGTCGGCGGCGCGGTAGAGCGGGACCGGGTCGGGCAGCGGGCCGAGGAAATGGGCGCGGGCGGCGGCCGGGTGGCGGGCCAGCGTCTCGCGCAGTGGCCCGTCCCCGGCGACGGCGAGCCGGACGTCGGGTAGCCGGTCGAGCACGTCGAGGGCGAGGTCGAGCCGCTTCTCCGGAGCTATCGCCCCGATCCAGGCAACCAGCAGCACGTCGGCCGGAAGGCCCAGCGCGTGCCGCGCCGCGCGCCGGTCGTCCCGGCCGTCGGCGGGCGGATAGCTCTCGGCCGCGCGGGAGTTGGGGATCACGTGCACCTTGCCCTCGGGCAGCCGGAACTGCGCCTCCAGGACGTCGCGCGCCTCGTCGGTGAGAGTGGTGACGGCGGCCGCGCGGTGCATCAGCGCGCCGCCGCGCACCCGGCGCAGCCGGTTGGCGGTCCAGTAGCGCGGGTGGCCGACCGAGACGTAGACGAAGGGCGTACCGGTCCCGGCCAGGGCGAGGGCGCAGGCGGCCAGGGTGTCCGAGCCGTGTGCGAGCACCACGTCGGCGGAGCGCGCGGCAGAGCGCAACGCCCGCAGCGTGCTCGGGTGCAGCCGCCCGGGGCCCAGCACGGCGGCGGAGCGCAGCCCGGAGACGGCGGAGCAACCGGCGGCGCCCCGACCCACGGACTCGGAGTCGGAGTCGGAGTCGGCGCCCGCGGACTCGGCGCCCGGGCCTGCGGAATCCGGTCCGGCCTCGGCGGGCCCGGAGTGGACGGCCGGATGCGGGGAGAGGGCGCACAGCGCGGAGGGCTGCCCCCGGCGGTTCAGTTCCCGGTGGAGGTCACGGGCGAAGTTCTGTGCGCCGCCACGGCGTGAGTCGCTGATCAGATGCAGGACACGCGGACGGTTTCCGGCCGGATCGGCCGACAAATGGTCGGGCATGGACCGACCTTGGCACAGTGCTCCGCCCGGTACATCCCCTTCGCGCAACCTGATGGTGGCCCATCCGCCCGCACTTGTACACCCGTTGTGCTCCACAGGGCCGCCGTCGTGCGCCGGATACGACCTCCGTGCGCCCCGTCTCGCCCCCTGCCGCGCTCCGGTCCACCCCGTCGCGCCGGGTCGGCGCCGCCCCGGATCGGCTCCTGCCGGTGTCAGATGCGACGTCACACCGTCGAGTCACACGGGCTGTTCGACCGCCGGAAGGCCGGTATGCGGAGCGCCCCGCCCCGACGGGCCGGTGGACTCCGGGACCTGCAGCGGTTACCCGGTTCGGGTGAACGCGGTTGGACCTGGGCCCGGGCTGCTCGGCAGGATGTCCAGCCGGGGCGGCACCCGCCGTGCCGCCCCACCTCCCCTTCCCCGTACGGATTTGGAGTCACCCGGTGTTCAAGGGATTCCGCAGCTTCCTGCTGCGCGGAAACGTGGTGGACCTCGCGGTCGGCATCGTGATCGGCGCGGCCTTCACCTCCGTCGTCACCGGGTTCGTCAGCGCCTTCCTCACCCCGCTGGTCGGCGTCGCGTCCGGTGCCGTCGGCGACTTCACCCAGAAGACCTTCGAGGTGGCCGGCACCCGGTTCCCGTACGGCGTCTTCGTCAACGCGGTCATCGGCTTCGTGCTGACCGCCGCCGTCATCTACTTCGCCGTGGTGCTGCCGGTCGGCAAGCTCCAGGACCGCTTCCAATCGGCCAAGCCCGAGCCGGCCGCGAAGATCGACTGCCCGGAGTGCCTGAGCTCCATCCCGGCCGCCGCGACCCGGTGCTCCTTCTGCACCTCCGAGGTCCGCAGGCCGGGCGTGCCCGCTCAGGCCCAGGCGCTCCAGTCGCACTGATCGCCGGCCCCGGGCCGACAGTGCAGGTCGCGGGCCTGAAACGAACGCCCGAGGAGCTGACGGGAACTTTATTCCCGAAACATTCACGAGCGCCCGCCGCCCCCTCGGCAGGAGCTCGAATGCGCCCGCGCACGCCCATCCGGAAAAAGTTTCCCCGCAGGGCCCCCAACCGGCCACCGGCCGTTCGCCACAAGGTCTTCCGGAGGCTCCGTCCGACCGCTGTTCGGTCACTGACGGGGCGCCAGGACTGTCCGGAACCAGACGCCGGTATGTCCGGCTTTCCCACTTTCGAAACCTTTGTGCGAGCGAAGACTGTGTAAACACTCGAACTGCTCCCCCTCCCGCTCTCCTCAGCAGGCGCGTTGTGGGCTTACCGTATGCCCCATGACCTCGCCCCGCTCCTACGACGGAGTCGGCTACCCCTCTCCGTCCTTCTCCTCCGGCACGCCGATCTACGACAGCCTCGTGGCTGAGCGCGGCGTCCCCCAGATCGCGCCCATCAACGTGCCGGCCGCCCTGCCGCCGGCGCTGTCGTCCGGTTACGGATCCGGCCTCGGCCCGTCCCACGAGAACCGCTACGGCAACGGGTACGAGAGTGCCGGCAGCAACCTCCCCGCGCTGCCGCCCGCCCGCCTCGCCCTGGGCCCCGGCCCGAGCAGCGCTCCCTCCGCCGGCCCCGCCACGGCGTACATCCCCGCGCAGCCCGCGCCGGCGTACGCCTCCCCCCAGCCGCCGGTCCCCGGCTACGGCGCCCCCCAGCCGTACCAGCGACCGCAGCCCAGTGCCCCGGCCTTCGCCCAGACCTCCGGCGGCGGCTACCAGCCGACCGGCGGCCAGAGCTTCGGCGGCCAGAACACCTTCATCGGCGCCCAGGGCGGCCCCCAGACCTTCGGCGCGCAGCCGGCCGGCGGCCCGGGCGGTTTCGGCCAGGGCCAGCCCGCCGGTCCGCAGAGCCTCGGCGGCCAGCAGTCCTTCGGCGGCCCGACCGCCGGCGGCCCCGGCTTCCAGAGCCAGGGCGGCGACCAGTCCTTCGGTGGCGCCCAGCTGCGCCCGGCCATGGCGCCGGTCCGCCCGATGCAGCCTCAGCGCCCGGGCCCGTACGGCGAGCCCGGCCAGTTCCAGGGCGGCTACCAGCCGCAGGGCCAGGGCTACTGAACCACTGACACCCCGCAGCCCCCACGCGGCCCGCACCCGCACCACCTGAGCACCACCCGGCGCCCCCCGTACGCCGGGCGAACGGAGAAACGGGTCATCCACGGACCGCTCGGAACGCCCCCCACGGCGTCCGGGCGGTCCGTGCGCGTACGGGGCCGGCTGGCAGGATGGGGGAATGCAGCTCACCGGACTCCACGTCTACCCCGTCAAGTCGATGTACCGCCTGAGCCCGGACACCGCCGCGGTCCAACCCTGGGGCCTGGCCGGAGACCGCCGCTGGATGCTCGCCGACGTGACCGGACGCTTCGTCAGCCAGCGCGAGAACCCGGCCCTCGGACAGATCCGGGCCGGACTGCTGCCCGACGGCGTCCTCACCCTGACCGCCCCCGACGGCTCCCGGATCGAGGTCCCCGCCCCCGCCGTCACGGCCGGCGACCCGCGCGCCGACGTCGAGGTCTGGGGCACCCGCTTCCGCGCCGCGGAGGCCGCCAAGGAGGCGCACCAGTGGATCGCCGAGCACCTCGGCGACTACCGCCTGGTGCACCTGGACGACCCGCACGCCCGGCCGGTCGACCCCGAGTACGGCGAGCCCGACGACATCGTCTCGATGGCCGACGGCTTCCCGCTGCTGCTCACCACCACCGCCTCGCTCGACCGGCTCAACGAGCTGATCACCGCCGAGGACCCGGACGGCCACGAGACCCTGCCGATGGAGCGCTTCCGCCCGAACGTGGTGGTCGGCGGCGCCGAGCCGTGGGCCGAGGACACCTGGCGCCGGATACGGATCGGCTCGGTCACCTTCAAGGTGGTCAAGCCCTGCGGCCGCTGCGTGGTCACCACCATCGACCAGGAGAGCGGCGAGCGGCGCGGCAAGGAGCCGCTGCGCACCCTGGCCCGGCACCACCGGCTGCTGCGCAAGGCCGCGTTCGGGCAGAACCTGATTCCCGAACGGCCGGCCGGCGTCGAGGGCGACGCGCTCGGCACGCTGCGACTGGGCGACGAGGTCGAGGTGCTGGAGGGCGGGGCGCACTGGCCCGCCGACGGGCACTGAGCGTTTGAGCGGGAAGCGGACCCTGTTGCCCATTTGGCCGATCTTGGGTTTCGGGGGTGGGTTGGGTGTCAGGCTGTTGGTGCGGCCGGTCGTCTTCCGTTCCCCGGTCGTGGGGGTAGGAGCGGTCATGTCGATGGAGCCGCAGCCATGGCCGGAGCCGGCGCCCGAGGTTGTGCGGGCTGTGCGGGCGAAGAACTACGGTCGTAAGGTCCCGTTGCCGGTGGCGGTGCGTGACCGGCTCGGAGAGCTGTTTCCGGACGCGGAGTATGCGCAGGCGTTCGGGAGGACTGGGCCGGCGGGCTGGTCACCGGGGCGTCTCGCGCTGGTGACGGTGTTCCAGCTCGCCGAGGACCTGACGGACCGGCAGGCCGCTGACGCGGTCCGGGACCGGCTGTCGTGGATGTACGCGCTGGGTCTGGACCTGGCCGACACCGGGTTCGACCACACCGTGCTCACCCAGTTCCGCGACCGGGTGCTCGCGCACGGCCTGGAGGAGAAGGTCCTGGACCTGCTGCTGGCCCGCCTCAAAGACCTGGGACTACTCAAGGACGGCGGCAAGCAGCGCACCGACTCGACCCATGTGATCAGCGCGGTGCGGGACCTGAACCGGCTTGAGCTGGCAGGGGAGAGCGTGCGGGCCGCCGTTCAGGCCCTGTCGGCGGCGGCCCCCGACTGGGTCGCGGCCGTGCTGGACATTCCGGGCTGGTCCTGCCGCTACGACACCCGCATCGACTCCTTCCGCATGCCGTCCTCGCAGGTCAAGCGTGACCAGCTGGCGATCACGTACGCCCGGGACGGGTACGCGCTGGTCCGCGCGGTCTACGACCCGCGTTCACCGTCCTGGCTGCGCGAACTGCCATCGGTGCAGGTCCTGCGGATGGTGCTGGTGCAGAACTACCAGCTCGGCACCGATTCCCGGGGCCGGGAGACGGTGACCCGGCGCCGCCGGTCCGAGGAGGGCGGGGAGGGCCTGCCACCCGGCCACAGGCGCATCGCCTCCCCCTACGACCTCGACACCCGCTGGTCGGTGAAGGGCGAACTGCTCTGGAACGGGTTCAAGCTGCACGTCACCGAGAGCTGCACCGACGTGGCCGAGGACAAGCGGGCCGTCCCGAACCTGATCACAGACGTGGCCACCACCGCGTCCACCGTTCCCGACGTGAACGCGCTCGCCGACATCCACGCACGCGAGGACCGGCGCGGGCTGCTGCCGGCCGCGCACTACCTCGACTCCGGCTATGCCAGCGCCGAGGCCATCCGCACCGCGCTCACCGACCACGCGGTCGCGCTGATCACACCCGCCCTGCTAAACCAGTCCCGCCAGGCCCGCGAACAGCTCGGCTTCGCCGCCGAGAACTTCACCATCGACTGGAAGCACCAGCAGGTCACCTGCCCGCTCGGGCAGACCAGCACCACCTGGAGCCCGTGCACCCAGCACGGCAGACCCGCCACCGTGGTCAAGTTCTCCAAGCGCACCTGCAGCCCCTGCCCTGAGCGCCCCCAGTGCACCACCGACAAGCGCGGCTACCGGCAGCTATCCCTCCAGGCCAAGGCCATGACCGAGACCCTGCACACCCGCCGGGCCGAGCAGGCCGGACGCGACTGGCAAGCCGACTACGCCCTGCGCTGCGGCGTCGAGGGCACCATCCGCCAGGCCGTCGCCACAACCGGCGCCCGCCGAGCCCGCTATCGCGGCCTGGACAAGACCCGCCTCGAACACATCACCGGCGCCTGCGCGCTCAACCTCCACCGCCTTGACGCCTGGTGGAACGACCGCGCCCTCGACCGCTCCCACACAAGCCACCTCGCCCGCCTCGAGATCAAACTCGCCACGAAAACCTGACCACCCAAATGGGCAACAGGGTCGAAGCGCCGGGCACCTTCTCCGGGAGGGCGAGCCGCACCTGGTTCGGCTCCTGCCGGAGGGCCCGCCGACCGCCCGTACCGACCGCCCGCCGCCGACCTACCGCGCCGGACGGGCGGGCGCACAGGCCCACCGACCGGCGCTGGGCGCACGCGGCGCTGTGGAACCGACGCGTCCCGGACGGAACCACCGCTGTGCGCGCTCGTTGAAACAAGTGGTCGGAACCTGTGGCGGCGCTGAACGCTACCGGTGTCCGCGCGACCGCGGGCGGCCGGACCACCCACGTGGGCGCGCTACGGTGGGCGGGCGGCCCGCGCACCCACGCGCGTTCGGCCCGTTGATCGCCGGCTCGACGAAGGTGGGGACGACAGACCGTCATGGCTGAGCACAGGGTCCGGGTCACCCAGGACAGCGCATCCCGCTGGCGTCGCCGCGCGGGCGAGTACGACACGCTCACAGAGGCCCTGGCGGCCGCCGAACCGGGCGACACCGTGACCGTCCGGCCGGGCACCTTCCGGGAGAACGTGCTGCTGGACAAGCCGGTGACGATCGTCCCGGCCCAGGGCCCGGGAACGGTCCGGATCGACCCGCCCTCCGGGGTGGCGCTCACCGTGACCGCCGCCGCAACGGTGCGCGACCTGGTGGTCGAGGGCGGCGACAGCTCCACCCCGGCCGTCCTGGTCACCGGGCCGGAGGCGGCACCCGCCTTCAGCGGTTGCCGGATCGAGACCCGCTCGGCCACCGGGATCGAGGTCACCGACGGCGCCCGGCCGACCCTGCGCGGCTGTGTGGTCACCAACCCGGGCGGGCTCGGGCTGCGGCTGCGCGGCGCGGACACCGCCGCCGCCTTCGAGGACTGCGAGGTCGCCGCCGCAGGCCAGGCCGGACTGGCTGTCCTCGGCGGCGCCACCGCGGCCCTGGACCGCTGCCGTGTCCACCACGCCTCCGGCGCCGGCGTCCTGCTCTCCGACCCCGGCAGCGCGGCCGAGCTGACCGGCTGCGAGATCTACGAGATCCGCGGCAGCGGCGTGCAGGCCGAGGCCCAGGCGGGCGGGCGGCTGGTCGACTGCGAGATCCACCGCGTCACCGGCAACGGTCTGACCCTGGACGGCGAGGCCGAGCTGGTGCTCACCGGCTGCCGGGTGCACGACCTGCCCGAGAACGGCGCCGACCTGCGCGGACGCGCCCGGCTGAGCCTCGCGAACACCACTGTCCGGGACTTCGGGCGCGGGGCGCTGTCGGTCTGGGACCAGGGCACCGAGGCCGTCGCCGAGTCCTGCCAGATCCACGGCTCGACCGGCGAGTACCCGGCGCTGTGGGTCAGCGACGGCGCCCGGCTGACCCTCACCGACTGCTCGCTGCACGACCTTCCGGACGCCCTGTTCGTCCTCGACCGGGACTCCGCCGCCACCGCCGAGGGCTGCTCGTTCAGCCGGATCCGCAGTTCGGCGGTCTCGGTCAGCGGCGGGGCCACCGTCTCCCTGGCCTCCTGCCGGGTGCAGGAGGCGGGCACCGGACTCTGGTTCCGCGATCACGGCAGCAGCGGACTGCTCACCGACTGCGAGATCTCCGACGTGGCCACCGGCGTGATCGTCACCAAGGGCGCCGACCCGGTGCTGCGCGACTGCACCGTACGGGCCAGCACGGACGCCGCGGTGTACGTCTCGGCACAGGGGCGAGGCACCTTCGAGGACTGCCGGGTCTCGCAGGGCAAGGGCTTCGGCTTCCACATCATCGACGGCTGCCGGACCCAGCTCATCCGGTGCCGGGCGGAACACAACCAGCGGGCCGGTTTCGAGTTCTCCGAGCCGGGTCCGGTCACCGAGGGGTGCACCTCGGACGACGTCGGGGCCGCTCCGGTGCCGGCCGCTCCCGCCGCCCCCGGTGGCGGGGTGGGGCCTGCGCCCGGGTCGGGGCCCGTGTCCGGACGCGGCCCCGGGCTGGGGCCGCCGTTCGGCTCCACCGACGTACCGGCACCGCGGACGGCCCAACTGAGCGCCGCTGCCCAGGCCTTGGCACCGTCCGCGGCCGCTTCGGCGGCGATCGCGCCGATCCCGGACTGCCGGCCGGCCGAGGAGGCGCTCGCCGAGCTGGACTCGCTGGTCGGGCTGGCCACGGTGAAGCAGGAGGTGCGCACGCTGATCGACCTGATCTCGGTCGGCCGGCGCCGCCGCCAGGCCGGGCTCAAGGCGCCTTCGCTGCGCCGGCACCTGGTCTTCACCGGCGCACCGGGCACCGGCAAGACCACCGTCGCCCGGCTCTACGGCGAGATCCTCGCCTCGCTCGGGGTGCTCCAGCGCGGACACCTGGTCGAGGTGGCCCGGGTGGACCTGGTCGGCGAGCACATCGGTTCCACCGCGATCCGCACCGCGGCCGCCTTCGACCGGGCGCGTGGCGGGGTGCTCTTCATCGACGAGGCGTACGCGCTCGCGCCCGAGGACGGGGCACGGGACTTCGGGCGCGAGGCGATCGACACCCTGGTCAAGCTGATGGAGGACCACCGGGACGAGGTGGTCGTCATCGTGGCGGGCTACACCGCCGAGATGGAGCGCTTCCTCTCCGCCAACCCCGGTGTCTCGTCCCGCTTCTCACGCACCATCGGCTTCCCCGACTACACGGCGGACGAGCTGCTGGAGATCGCCCGGGCGCAGTGCGCCGAACACGAGTACGCGCTCTCCGACGAGACGGAGAAGGCGCTGCTGGAGCACTTCGGCGGGCTGGAGCGCGGCCCCAACTTCGGTAACGGGCGCACCGCGCGGCAGGTCTTCGAGACCATGGTCGAGCGGCACGCGGTACGGGTCGCCCACCTCGCGGACCCGTCCACGGAGGAGCTCCAGCTGCTCGTCCCGGGAGACCTGCCGGCGGCGCCGCTGCCGTAGGCCGAGTGGCAGGGGAACTCGCCTGCTGCGCCGGCCCGTTGGGCGGGCATGGGTGTACTGCTGACGGGCGCGGCGGGCGGGTTGCTGCTGCCGGCCGGACTGGTCGTGGTGTTCTTCCTCGGCGCGGTGGCGCGGCGGCTGCGCGCCCGGCCGACGGCAGGGCCGGGCACGGGGCGCGGCGCGGGTGCGACCGCGACGGAGGAGCTGCACGCGCTGCTCTACCCGAGCAAGCGGGTGCAGCTGGAGCAACGGCGGGTCGAGCTGGTGCTGCGGGACGACGAGCACGATGGTGCGCCGAAGCGTACGGGGATCGACCTCGCGGCCGGGCGGGCGGTGATCCGGCGAGGTGGCGGCTGACGGCTGGCAGTTGACGGCTGACGGGTGGCAGCTGACGGCGAAGAGATGACGACGAACAGCCGACAGATAACAGAGTCTGAAATCTGTTATCTGTCGGCTGTTATCTGTCGGTTGTCGGCTGCCCCCGACAGACTCCGACCCGGTCAGCCTGTCCAGGCACCGCCGGCCAGGAAGGACTCCAGCGCCGTCCGGTAGGGCGCGATGTCGATCCGCTCGCCCGCCAGCCAGTCGTCCGAGTAGTACTTGTCCAGGTAGCGGTCCCCCGGGTCGCAGATCAGGCCGACCACGCTGCCCGTCCGTCCTGCCTCCCGCATCTCGGCAACGATCCGCAGCGCACTCCAGAGGCCCGTCCCGGTGGAGGCGCCCGCCTTCTTGCCGAGCACCTGCTCCAGCACCCGCACGGCGGCGATCGACGCGGCGTCCGGCACCTTCATCATCCGGTCGATCGCCCCCGGGACGAAGCTCGGCTCCATCCGCGGCCGTCCGATGCCCTCGATCCGCGAGCCGCTCTCGCAGACGGCGTCCGGGTCGTGGCGCACCCAGCCGTCGAAGAAGCAGGAGTTCTCCGGGTCCGCGACGCAGATCCGGGTGTCGTGCTGCATGTAGTGCACGTACCGGCCGATGGTCGCCGAGGTGCCGCCGGTGCCGGCGGTGGCCACGATCCAGGCAGGCTCGGGGTGCGGCTCCAGGCGCAGCTGGGCGAAGACCGACTCGGCGATGTTGTTGTTGCCGCGCCAGTCGGTGGCCCGCTCGGCGTAGGTGAACTGGTCCATGTAGTGCCCGCCGGTCTCCTCGGCGAGCCGGGCGGAGGCCTCGTACACCTCGTCCGAACGATCGACCAGGTGACACTCGCCGCCGTGGAACTGGATCAGGTCGATCTTGGCCTGGCTGGTGCTCTTGGCCATCACGGCGATGAACGGCACGCCGATGAGCTGGGCGAAGTACGCCTCGGAGACGGCCGTGGAGCCGCTGGAGGCCTCGATCACCGGCTTGCCGGGCCGGATCCAGCCGTTGCAGAGCCCGTAGAGGAAGAGCGAGCGGGCCAGGCGGTGCTTGAGCGAGCCGGTCGGGTGGGTGGACTCGTCCTTGAGGTAGAGGTCGATCCCCCACTCCGCGGGCAGCGGAAAGCGCAGCAGGTGGGTGTCGGCGGACCGGTTGGCGTCGGCCTGGACCTTGCGCACCGCTTCCTTGAGCCAGGCGCGGTACTCGGGGTCCGAGCGGTCGACGTCGACGGTCGGCTCGGTGCCGGGCTGGGTGCTCATTGGTCGCTGTCTCCCTCGTGGTGACCCCCCACTGCTCACTACGAGTGTATGAGAGTCACGATAAGTAACCGTTTTCGAGGGGCCAGCTTCCCCTTATCGCTTCAGCGCAGAACGGGCACCGACTGCGGATCCGCCAGGTACGGCCCCCAGCCCAGCTCTGCCGCACCCGCGAGCGCGCTGTGCGCCAGTTCCGCGCCGACGATCGGCACCCGGCCGCTGCGCCCCCACAGGCTGCGCTCGGCGACCACCGACCGCAGCCGGTCGGGCGCGGCCTCCAGCAGGTGGAGGTGCAACCCGCTGAGGACCACCCGGTCGGGGTTGAGGATGTTGGCGACGCCCGCCAGGCCGAGCCCGAGCCGGTCGATGACGTGCTCCACCGCCGCCCGCGCTCGGTCGTCCGTCGCGGCCGCCCGGCACAGCTCGCGCGCCTGGTCGAGCAGCGGCCGCCCCCGCTCCGGGGCGATTCCGGCGGCGGCGAACAGCGCGTCGGGGTCGGTCTCGGAGTTGAGGCAGCCCCGGTTGCCGCACATGCACGGCCGGCCCTGCGGGTCGACGGTGAGGTGTCCGACCTCCAGGGCGAGCCCGGCACTGCCGGTGTGCAGGTGACCGTCGATGACCAGCGCGCCACCGACGCCGCGGTGGCCGGAGGTGACGAAGAGCAGGTGGCGGGCGCCGCGGCCGGCGCCGTGCCGGTACTCGGCGAGCGCGGCCAGGTTGGCGTCGTTGGCGATCGCCGTGGGAAGCGGGCGCAGCGCGTTCGGACCGTGGTCGGCGCGGCCGACCTCGACGTCGTACAGGTCGGCGACCGGGGTGCCGCTGGGCCAGGCGAAGTGCAGCGCGGCGAGGGCGGTGCCGTCCGGCTCGGTGACCGGGTTGGGCAGCGCGAGCGCGGCGCCCAGGCAGCGGCGGTCGGTCGCACGGGCCAGCTCGGCGCCGGCCACGGCTACGGCGCGCAGCATCCGGACCGGGTCGGTGGCGACGGGCAGCGGCAGGTGGACGGGCGGGTCCAGCAGCCCGCCGAGGCCGGCCAGGGTGACGCTCAGCCCGTCGGCGTGGATCTGCCCGGCGACCACGACCGGGCCCTGCGGGTCGATCGCGAGCCGGTGCGAGGGGCGGCCGCGGCCACCACCGGCCGGGCGCGAGTCGACGGTGATCAGGCCGAGCGCCTCCAGTTCGGCCGTGACCGCGCCGGCGGTGGCCCGGGTGACGTCCAGTGCGCGGGTGAGCGCCGAGCGGGTCGGCGTCTGGCCGGTGTGGATCAGGGAGAGCGCGGGACCGAGCAGCGTCCGGCCCCGGTCGGGAGCCGCGCGGCGGTGGCTGTCGCGCTGCGCGTCGGAGTCGTTCCCGGTACCGGGCCTCGGGCTTGATGGTGAGAGCTGCACACCCCTATTGTGACTTTGTGTCGCTTCGAAACAAAATCGGTTCACGCACTCCACCGGACGATCCCTCCTCCCAGTCTCGCAGCACACCCCCGGTCACCGACAGCCCCTGGGGGCCTGCACGTGTCGCCCTCACCGCGTTCTTCGCCATCGACGGCTTCCTCTTCGCCGCCTGGGTCGTCCGCATCCCGGACATCCGCAGTCAGGTCAGCGCCTCGCACAGCGCCCTCGGGCTCGCCCTGCTCTGTCTGTCCATCGGCGCCGTCCTCACCATGCCGACGGTCGGCCGGCTCTGCCTGCGGTACGGCTCGCGCCCGGTGACCGTCGGCTCGCTCGCCCTGCTCAGCCTCGCCGTACTGCTGCCCGCGCACGCCCACTCGGTCACCGCGCTCGGCGGGGCGCTGCTGCTGTTCGGCGCGGGGTACGGCGGGGCCAACGTCGCGATGAACAGTGCCGCCGTCGACCTGGTCGCGCAGCTGCGACGGCCCGTGATGCCCAGCTTCCACGCCGGGTACAGCTTCGGCGGGCTGGCCGGCACCGGCGTCAGCGGACTGCTCGCAGGCCCGCTGAGCACCACATGGGCGCTCGCGCTCAGCGCCGTGCTGGGCATGGCCGTCACCCTCGGCGCGGGCATCGTCCTGCTGCGCAGCCCGGCGGCGGCACCGGTCGCTCCGGGCCGTTCGGCGGAACCGTCCGACAGCGCCGGGGCGAACGCGGGCTCGGTGCATACGCACACCCGGCTGCTCGTCCTGCTGCTCGGCCTCACGGCGCTCTGCACCGCGTACGGCGAGGGCGCGATCGCCGACTGGACCACGCTCCATCTCACCGACGACGTCCATGCGAGCTCCGTGGTGGCCGCCACCGGCTACGGGGCGTACGCGTTCGCGATGGCCGGCGGGCGGGTCGGCGGCACCTGGCTGTCCATCAGGCTCGGCCAGACCCGGCTGATGCTGCTGGGCGGGTTGGCGGCCGCGGTCGGCATGCTGATCGCCGCCCTGGCCCCGGCGGTGCCGGTGGCGATCTGCGGGTTCGTGCTGGTCGGCCTCGGGCTGGCCAACCTCTTCCCGCTCGCCATCGCCCGGGCCGGCGCGGCGGGCGGGCCGCAGGGCGTCGCACTCGCCTCCTCGCTCGGCTACGGGGGGATGCTGATCGGCCCGGTGGTGATCGGCTTCCTCGCCGACGCGGCCGGACTGCCGCTGGCCCTCACCACGGTCGCGCTCGCAGCCACGGTGGCAGCGCTCCTGCCGCTCTCGGTCGGGCGGCGGGTGACGGACGACCGGTGACAGCTGACGGATGACGGCTAACGGATGACAGATGACAGATGTTGAAATCTGTCATCTGTCATCTGTCATGTGACAGGATGCGGGGCCATGACGACCAGCGAACGCTTCCAGGTACTGCGGGCGAGCGAGCGCCCGGCGACGGCGTGGCTCAACGGGGGCGGGGTGACCAGGGAGGTCGCCGGGTTCCCGGCCGGAGCCGGGCTGGACGCCTTCGACTGGCGGGTGAGTCTCGCGGACGTCGCCTCGGCCGGGCCGTTCTCCCCGTTCCCCGGGATCGACCGGGTGATCACCCTGGTCGAAGGCGCGGGGATGGCGCTCACCGTCGACGGCACCGAGCGGCTGGTCGACGCGCCGTTCCTGCCGTTCGCCTTCTCGGGCGATGCCACCACCGACTGTCTGCTGGTGGCCGGCCCGGTGGTGGACTTCAACGTGATGACGCGCCGCGGACGGGTCGAGGCCACCGTGGACCTGGCCACCGTGGCCACCACGGTCGACGTCCCCGAGGGGAACACCGCCCTCCTGGTCTGCCTCGCCGGCGCGTGCGCCGTCGACGGCGTCGAACTCGCCCGCTACGACGCCGCACTGCTCGACGCCCCGGGCGCGTACGAGCTGCACCCGAACGGCACCACCGCCGTCGTCACCTTCCGCACCGCGCCCTGACAGCAGGCGCACCGACGCACCGGCAGACCGACGCACCGCCGAACAGGCCTCCCTCGCGGGGCAGTTCAGGCTGTTCGCCAGCGCACGGCGCCGGTGCTCCCGGCGCGGTACCCGGCGACGACGTCAGCCCTGTTCCCCCGGCAGCCGCAGGTCCCAGCCGACCAGCGCTCGCAGCTGCTCGGCGGTGACACCGTCCGGCACCGGCTGCGGAGCGTCGTGGCGCAGCGGCGGCTGCCAGCCCTCCTCCTCGGTCCAGCGGCGCACCACCTTGGCCGGCGCCCCGGCGACCACGCTGTGGTCGGGCACCTCGCCGCGCACCGCGGCCCCCGCCGCGACCACCACGTTGCGGCCGATCCGCGCGCCCGGCAGGATCACCGCGCCGGTGCCGATCCAGCTGCCCGCGCCGATCTCCACCGGCTCGTTGCGCGGCCACTGCTTGCCGATCGGCAGCTCGGTGTCCCGGTACTCGTGGGCCTGGTCGCTGATGTACACGCCCGGGCCGGTCCACACGTCGTCGCCGATCACGATCGACTGGTGACCGACGATGTGGCTGTCCCGGCCGATCACGCAGCCGCCGCCGATCCGCACGATCGGTTCCGGCCCGAGGTCGAGCCCGGGCAGGAAGCCGGCGCTGATGGTGACCCGCTCGCCGATGATCGAGAACGGCCCGATGGTGATCCACTGCTCGTTGAACACCGCCCCGAGCGGGAAGCTGAGGGTCGTGCCGTCCCCCAGCTCGCCGAACCGGTACGGGCCGGGGTTGCGGTTGGTGACCGCGCCGGTCCGCTGAACCCAGCGCCAGCCCCGGTGGACGAGGAGTCCGGCAGCGCGGCGGCCACCAGCCCGGACGGCGGAGACGAGGGAACGGGTTATCGGCATGCGCTCACGTTACCGGCCCGTAGCATCCGCCCATCCGCCGGGAGGCCGACATCACACCGGCCACATCCGCCCCGGCCCGCGACCGCAACGGGCACCCGTCCGCGACCGCGCGCAGCGGCGACGACATCTGCCCGGCCCCGCGCCATCCGACCTGACCATCGGAGCGCCCGGCCCACCCCGGCCGGATCTCCAGGCCCGGTCCGGACCGGCCCGGACCGTCCGAAGGAGTGTCCGAAATCCGCGACCGGCAGCCGACCGTGATGGAAGACTCCGTCCCATGGAAATCACCGAGCACATCGACGCGCTGCGCCGCGAGGGCAACCGGCTCGCCGAGGCCGCAGCGCGTACCGAGCTGTCCGCCCCCGTACCGACCTGCCCGGAATGGCAGCTGGCGGACCTGCTGCGACACATCGGTTACGTCCACCGCTGGGCCGCCACCATCCTCTCGCAGGGCCTGCCGGCACCGCTGGACGAAACGGGTGCGCAGGCCGCCGTCGGGCCACTGCCCTCGGACGCCGCACTGCTCGACTGGTACCGCGAGGGCCACACCGCCCTGGTGGACGCGCTCACCGAAGCACCCGCCGACGTCGAGTGCTGGACCTTCCTGCCCTCGCCCGGCCCGCTGGCGTTCTGGGCCCGGCGCCAGGCGCACGAGACCGCCGTCCACCGCCATGACGCCGACGCGGCCGCCGGGGTGCCCGGCCCGGCCGTGGACACCGCGCTGGCCCTGGACGGCATCGACGAACTGGTGAGCGGCTTCATGTCCCGCAGCCGGTCCACGCTGCGCAGCGACCGGCCGCGCACTCTCCAGGTCCGGGCCACCGACGGCGCCGACTCCGGCACCGGCTCCGGTTCCTGGCGACTGACGATCGCCCAGGAGCCAGCGACCGTCACCCTCGGCGAGAGCCCCGAGCCGGCCGACCTGACCCTCGCCGGTCCGGCCCGCGAGCTCTACCTGCTGCTGTGGAACCGGCTGCCCTCCGGGCAGGCCCGGGACATCGTCGCGACCGGCGACCAGGACCTGCTCGACCTCTGGCGCGACGCAGCGGCGATCCGCTGATCGTGACGCCGATGACGCTCGCGACGCCCGGGGACGGCGACGCCCCCGGGCGGGCGAGCGCGACGCCCGGGAACCCCGGCGTCAGCGCACCCAGCGCGCGGGCCGCTTCTCCAGGAACGACCGCATCCCCTCCTGCGCCTCCGCCGAACCGAAGAGCCGCGCCGACAGCTCCACCAGCTCGTCCGCGTCCCGTTCGAAGGAGCGCACCACCTCGGCGTTGGCCAGCCGCTTCGACTCCGCCAGGCCCTGCGGGGAGCCCAGGCGCAGCGCGTCCAGCAGGCCCTTCAGCATCACGCCGGTGGACTCGGCGGAGTCGGTGGCGCTGGTGATCAGCCCGATCCGGGCGGCCTCGGCAGCGTCGAAGACCTCGCCGGTGAGGTAGTAGCGGGAGGCGGCGCGCGGGTCCAGCTTCGGGCGCAGCGGCAGCGAGATGACGGCGGGCGCGAGGCCGAGCCGCACCTCGGTGAAGGCGAAGGTCGAGGCCGGTCCGGCGACGGCGAGGTCCGCCGCGCCGACCAGGCCGAGACCGCCGGCCCGAACGTGCCCGTCGATGACGGCGATCACCGGCTTGGCGCAGTCCACGATCGCCCGCTGGAGCTCGACCAGGCCCCGCGGGCCGACCGTCGGGTCCGCGCCGGTCGCCTCGGAGAGGTCCGCGCCCGCGCAGAACACCTTGCCGGTGTGCCCGAGCACCACCGCGCGGACCTCCGGGTCGGCCGCGGCGGAGGCCAGCCCGGCGTGCAGCTCGGCCATCAGCCGGGTGGAGAGCGCGTTGCGGTTGTGCGGCGAGTCGAGGGTGAGCGTCGTGACGGCGTCGGCGGTGCTGACGTGGACGAGGGGCGCTGCACTGGTCATCGGCGGGGCCTGCCTTCGGGCTGAGGGTGGGTCGGGCTGCGGGTGCGGTCCGAGGGTGCCCGGACGACGCCCGGTCGACTCTGGCACGCCCACCCGCCCCTCGGCCAGAGCCAACCGCTCCGCCGACGGAACTGCCGACCCGACCACCGTCCGAACCACCGACGGAACGAGGCGGCACGCCACCGAAGCCGACTGTCCCCTCCCACGGGCGGAAAACCGGTGGGCACGGCCGCGTCGCAGACGGCGGCGGACGCGCCGTTGCCCAGCGCCACCGTGGTGGACGCCGGGCTTACGGAGAACGGCCGTTGGACCGTGGCGGGGGCCAACGCGGCCTGGGCCGGTGGTGGTTACGCAGCCGACCCGGATGCCGTCCTCGACGTGGTGCTGCGCTCGGGCCGACCGGCCGTCCAACTCCCTGCCACTGACCGGCCGTTCCTGCGCGACCTGCCCGAGGTGGTGCGCTGAGGCCGACCGGCCGTACGGAGCCGGGGCTTGCGGTTCCGGCGGATCGTGGTCAGGATCCGCACCATGACCACCTCTCACCTCACGCACATCACCGAGCCGCCCGGGGTCGCGCCCGGCACCGGCTACACCCAGGTCGTCACCGGGACCGGCCGCCTGGTCCAGGTGTCCGGCCAGGTCGCCTTCGACGAACAGCGGAACCTGGTCGGTGTGGGCGACCCGAAGGCACAGGCGCGGCAGGTCTTCGAGAACCTCCGCCGCTGCCTGGCCGCCGCCGGTGCCGGGTTCGAGCACGTCGCGAAGTTCACCTTCTTCATGACCGACATCGCCTACCTCCAGGCCATTCGCGAGGCCCGCGACGAGCACCTGGGCTCCCTGCCCCTGCCGGCCGCCTCCGCGATGCAGGTGGCGGCACTGTTCAGGCCCGACGTACTGATCGAGATCGAGGCGATGGCGATCGTCCCCGAGTAGACGCGTCGGGGCCGACGGGTCTCACACCGCGCGGAGGTTCGCGTCCCGCCGCCCGGGCCACCGGACGGCGGGACCCATCGCCAGGCCCACCGCCGGCACCGCGCCCAGGACGACCCAGCCCACCGTGCCGGCCCCGCGTCACGACGGTCGCCCTACCGCGAGGCCATCGCCATCAGCCGCCGCGCGGCCCGGTACTGCCGCAGCACCTGGGAGAAGGAGGTGTGCCCCTGGGTGGTCCGGGCGAAGGCACGCCAGGCCGCCGGGACCAGGCAGACCGCTGCGTGGAACAGGTACGGCCGCCGCTCGAAGGCGCCCAGCAACTGCTTGCCCGCGCGCATCTCCACGCCCAGCCCGGCCTTGACCGCGAACGCGTAGTTCAGCGCCTCGCGCCGCACCGCCGCCGCGTTGCCCGCCTCGGCGACCTTCACCGCCCACTCTCCGGCCAGCCGGCCCGAGCGCAGCGCGTACGAGATGCCCTCGCGGGTCCACGGTTCCAGCAGTCCGGCCGCGTCCCCGGCGACCAGCACCCGGCCGCGGGAGAGCGGCGAGTCCTCGGCCCGGCAGCGGGTCAGGTGCCCGGACTCGACCCTGGGGGTGAACCCGGACAGGCCCAGCCGGCGGATGTAGTCGGCGAGGTACTGCTTGGTGCGCTCGCCGTCGCCGCGCGCCGAGATGACGCCGACGGTCAGGCTGCTGGTCTCGGTCTTCGGGAACACCCAGCCGTAACTGCCGGGCAGCGGGCCCCAGTCGAGGTGGATCCGGCCCGCCCAGTCCGCGGCGACCTGCGCCGGCACCGGGATCTCCGCCTCCAGGCCGAGGTCGATCTGGTCGAAGGTGACGCCGACGTGCCGGCCGATCCGGCTGGCGCTGCCGTCCGCGCCGACCACCGCACGGGCCTCGAAGGTCCGCCCGTCGGCCGCCGTCACCAGCGCCGTCCGGTGCTCGCCGCCGCGCTGCTCGACGCCGGTGACGGTCACTCCGGTGACCAGCACCGCCCCGGCCTGCTTGGCCGCCTGCACCAGGCGCAGGTCGAACTCGTCCCGGTTGACCAGGCCGAACAGCATCCGCTTGGACCGCCGGGTGCGCGTGTACTTCCCGTCGTAGGCGAAGGTGACGGCGTGCACCCGGTCCTGCAGCGGCAGCCGGAAGTCCGGCGGCAGGCTGTCCCGGGAGGGGCCGATGATGCCGCCGCCGCAGGTCTTGTACCGGGGGTGTTCGGCCTTGTCGAGCAGCAGCACCCGGCGGCCCTGGGCCGCGGCGGCGTAGGCTGCCGAGGAGCCCGCCGGTCCGGCGCCGACCACCACGACGTCCCAGACGCCGTCCGGCGGCGCCGCCGCGTCGTCGATCGGACCGCCCTCGGCCGGGCTGTCGAGCGGGCTGCGGGAATCGGAGCTTCCGGAGTCAGTCACGACGAGCAATCCTATGCGCCCGACCGCTCCGGTCGAGCGAGCCGCCCCCCGCACCGGCCGCCCGATCCCTCCGGGTCCGCGCCACGCCCTCGGAGCTCCCCGTTCCGCTCCGCCTATGATCGGCACTACCGCAAGCCGTCTCCTCCGCCCGCACCACCTCGAGGGCGGACCGTCCCCTCGGAGCCCCGATGTCACAGCCCCTGGCCGACGCCGTCCGGTCCCTGATGGACCGTGCCCGCACCGACCTCGCCGAGCTGGTCGCCTTTCCGTCGGTCGCCGACCCGCGCCAGTTCCCGGTCGAGGAGTGCGAGAAGGCCGCGCGCTGGGTCGCCGACGCCTTCGCCGCCGAGGGCCTGACCAACATCCGGCTGCTGGACACCCCGGACGGCACCCAGTCCGTCTACGGCGAGCTGCCCGGCCCCGAGGGCGCGCCGACCGTCCTGCTCTACTCCCACTACGACGTCCAGCCCCCGCTGGACGAGGACGCCTGGCTCAGCCCCGCCTTCGAGCTGACCGAGCGCGACGGCCGCTGGTACGGGCGCGGCGCCGCCGACTGCAAGGGCAACATCCTGATGCACCTGACCGCCCTGCGGGCGCTGCGTCAGGTCCACGGGGACGCCTACCCGGTCGGCCTGAAGATCATCGTCGAGGGCTCCGAGGAGCAGGGCACCGGTGGTCTGGAGCGCTACGCCGAGGCCCACCCCGAGCTGCTCGCCGCCGACGCCATCATCATCGGCGACACCGGCAACTTCGCCCCCGGCCTGCCCACCGTCACCACCTCGCTGCGCGGCATGACGGTCGTCGAGGCCACGGTCACCACGCTGGCCGGCAACCTGCACTCCGGCGCCTTCGGCGGCGCCGCCCCGGACGCGCTCCAGTCCCTGGTCCGGATGCTGGCCTCGCTGCACGACGAGAACGGCGACGTCGCGGTGGCCGGCCTGACGGCCGACCAGACCTGGACCGGCGTGCAGTACCCCGAGGAGCAGTTCCGCGCCGACGCCAAGGTGCTCGACGGTGTCGCCCTGACCGGCACCGGCACCATCGCCGACCGCCTCTGGGCCCGCCCGGCCGTCACCGTCCTCGGCATCGACGCCCCGCCGGTGATCGGCGCCACCTCCTCCGTCCAGGCCACCGCCAAGGCCCTGATCAGCCTGCGCGTCGCGCCGGGCACGGACGCGGGCGCCGCCCAGGACGCACTGGTCGCCCACCTGGAGGCGCAGGTCCCGCTCGGTGCCCGGCTCACCGTCCAACGCCAGGGCAGCGGCGCGCCGTTCCGCGCCGACACCAGCGGCCCGGCGTACGAGGCCATGGGCGAGGCGATGTCCGAGGCCTTCGGCACCGCGATGGTCGCCTCCGGCGAGGGCGGCTCGATCCCGCTCTGCAACACGCTGCGCTCGCTCTACCCCCAGGCCGAGATCGTGCTGATCGGCGTCGAGGAGCCGACCACCCAGATCCACGCGGTCAACGAGAGCGTCGACCCGCAGGAGCTGGAGCGGATGGCCCTCACCGAGGCGCTGTTCCTCCGCCGCTACGCCGAACTGCGCTCCGCCTGACGGACGTTCGAGGCGACGTCCCGAGGAGTCTCCAGAAGGACGTCCGGCCGCCCGCCGCGCAACCGGCGGGCGGCCGCCAGCACCGCCGCGTAGCCGACCGCGCCCACCGCGAGCCCGGCCCCGGCGCCGAAGCAGAGCTCCGGCACCAGGTTCCGCCGCAGCGGGCTGAGCCGGTGCAGCACCCCGGCGGCCGTCGCCGCGCCCATCGCCGCGACGACCGCCCGCCGGGCCCGGGGCACGAGCCGTACGGCCGGCCGCACCGGCTCGACGGCCCGCACCGCACGCGCCGCCCAACCGCCCAGTACCGCCAGGGCGAGCGCCGAACTGCCGTACTGCAGCGCCTCGTACAGCGGGACCCCGGCCACCGGCCGGTCCAGTACGGGCAGCAGCCGCACCCCCAGCCCGTCCCCGTGGGTGAACGCGTCCCAGCCGACGTGGGTGGCCGCGCCGATCGCCGCCGAGGCCGCGAACCACGCCGCGCCGCCGGCCCCACCGGCGCCTCCGGCCCGTCGGGCGGTCAGCGCCTCGGCGCCGCCCGCCCAGCGTTCGGGCAGCAGCGCCACCATCGGCCCGCGCAGCAGCCCGTGCCAGCCGGCCACCAGCGCGCCGGCGATCGCCACGTCCAGCGTCGGCACCGCCCACCAGCGGTGCGTCAGCCCGCCGTGGCCGTACACCCCGGGGAACAGGGACTCGGCGAAGAACGGCACGTCCGGCGCCATCGACCCGGCGACCAGCGCCGACGCCACCAGCGGCCCGCGCGCCCCGGTGGCTCGCAGCAGGGGCAGGACGGCGGCGGGATGGCTCAGCGTGAACGGCATGCCTCCATCCTCCCGCCCGCGGCCGCGGCGCCGCGCACCGGGAGGCCCTGCCGCCGACCGGCCGCTACGCCGCGTCCGCCGTGCTCGCCAGCCCGACGGCCACCCGGCTCCCCGCCTCCAGGTACCGCAGCTCGCCGCTCCGCCGCGCGTCCAGCGCGGCCGCCAGCCGCCGGTAGCGCCCCGGGGGCAGCAGTTCGCCGGCCTCCTCCAGGGTGACGAAGCGCCAACTGCGCAGCTCCTCCTGCTGGAGCAGCAGGTTCTGCCGGCCCTCCGCGTTCAGCAGGCCGCCGTCGTACATCAGCCGTAGGCCGCCGCGGCGAGGACCGGTGCGCGGCTCCCAGTCGACGGCGAGCAGGCGCAGCGTGGACGGGTCCAGGCGCAGGCCCAGCTCCTCGGCGGTCTCACGCAGGGCGGCGTCGGTGGGGGCCTCGCCGCGTTCGACCACGCCGCCGGGGAAGTCCCAGTCGGGCTTGTAGACGGGGTCGACCAGCAGCACGCGGTCCTGCTCGTCGAAGAACAGGACGGCGGAGGCCACGGTGTCCCCGGTCGGGTCCGGGGTCTGGACGATCGGGCAGCGGGCGGCGCCGACCCGGACCAGCTCGGCGATCCGGTGCGCGGTCTCCCGGGGGGAGAGCTCACTGGTGTCGATCAGCCGGGCGTCGCCGACCAGCCAGCGGCGGGCGGCGCGGTAGCGCGGCAGGTGTTCGAGGCACCAGTCGCGGACCCGCCCGCTGCCCTCCGGATCTCCGGGACACGCCTCGCGGTGGGCTATGCGGTCACGCAGGATCGTTTCTTCAGGGTCCAGCACGAAGTGGTGCACCGCGATCCCGTGCGAGGCCAGGTCGCCGAAGATCTCGTCCCGGTAGTCCTCTCTGAGCAGGGTCATCGGGACCACCAGCGGGCCCCCGACCTCACCGAGCAGCGCCGCCGCCGTCTCGGGGACGAGCCGGCGCCAGGCCGCCAGGTCCTGGAAGTCGGACACCGTCGCCAGCCGGTCGGCCGGGAGCATCCGGCGCAGGCCGAAGCCCACCAGCTCGGGATCGAAGAGCACGCTCCCGGGCAGCAGTTCCACCAGCTCACGGCAGGCGCTCGTCTTGCCCGCCCCGAATGTGCCATTGACCCAGACGATCACAACGTCCCCTGCCCTCGACCTCCCCCGATGCCGTTCGCACCGGGCAGCGCCCCCGTCAGCCGAACCAGCGCCACCCGTGGTGGTACCCGCGCCATGCCGCTCCCCATGCCTCCCCGGCGCGCCCGCCCGCACGCCCCGACCTGCCCCGTGACAGCAGCATGTGCCCAGGTCAGGCACCCGTGCGCGGAAATATGCAGACCGGTCTACATCAAAATTGCACCCCTTCACCACCGCTAGGGCACAGGGCGCTCGACGGGTCGACCTGCCGCGTACGCCCCGCTCGTACGCTCCACACGCCCGCGCGCACGCCCGTGCTCACCCTGCGCTCCCCCGTCACCGCTCGTCACCGCCCGCCTGCTTGCGCCGCCCGCGCCCCGCCGCGTACAGAGGAACGATGAAGCTGCTCCCCGTCGGCCGCGTGGTCGTCATCGGCTCGGTGAACACCGACCACATCCTCCGCTGCCCCGTGCTCCCCTCCCCCGGCGAGACCGTCCTCGCCACCGCCGCCACCCAGGGCTTCGGCGGCAAGGGGGCCAACCAGGCGGTGGCGGCGGCCCGGATGGGGGCGGCGACGCACCTGGTCGCCAAGGTCGGGCGGGACGCCGAAGGCGAGGCGGCGCGCGCCGATCTGCACGGCGCGCAGGTCGAGACGGGCGCCGTTCTCACCCATCCGGACGCGCCCACCGGTCAGGCGATCGTCATGGTCGACCCGTCCGGCGAGAACAGCATCGTCGTCGTCCCCGGCGCCAATGCCCACCTCACCCCGGAGGAGGTCACGGCCGCGCTCACCCGCCTCCGCCTGCTCCCTGTCGACGTGCTCCTGACCAGCAACGAGGTCCCCGAGGAGTGCATCCGCGCGACCGCCGCCGCCCTGCCCGCCGCGGGCCGCTCGGGCGGCACCCGCTGGCTGCACAACACCGCCCCCGCCGGCGCCCTGCCGGGAGCCGGCCCCACCGGACGCCGCCCACTGGTCGTCGCGAACGCCATCGAGGCCCGCCAGCTCACCGGCGCCGCCGACGTCACCGGGGCCGCCCGGGCCCTGGCCGAGCGCGCCGATGGCGCCGTGGTCACCCTCGGCGGCGAGGGCGCGCTGGTCGTCGTGGACGGAACACCGGCCCGCCTGCCCGCCCCCGCCGTCCGGGTGGTCGACACCACCGGTGCCGGCGACGTCTTCTGCGGCGCCCTCGCCGCCGGACTCGCCCGCGGCGCCGGACTGCCCGACGCGGCCGCCACCGCCGTCGCCGCCGGGGCCTTCGCCGTCACCGGCCTCGGTGCCCGCGGCGCGCTGCCCCGCCCGACGGACCTCTGACCGCGCGTCGGGAACCACCGGCCCCCGCCCGCACGGCGCCGGTCGGGGGCCGCGGGCGGACCCGGCGCCCCCGACGGGCGAACGACGGCCCCGCTACGGGCGCCCCATGAACATGGGGTAGTAGCCCTTGCTGATCGTCGAGATCCGGACGTTGGTCCCGGGCCGCGCGGCCTCGACGTACTTGTTGCCGCCCAGGTAGATCGCCACGTGCTGGATGCCCCGGGCGGTCCCGTTCGGCGACCAGAACAGCAGGTCACCGCGGCGCAGCTGGCTCGCACCGATCGGCGTGGTCGCCGCGTACTGGTCGTTGGCCACGCGCGGCAGCTTGATCCCGCCGCGCCGGAAGGACTGCTGCACCAGGCCCGAGCAGTCGTAGCCGTCCGGCCCGTTGCCGGCCCGGAGGAACGGTTTGCCCACCTGGGAGAGGGCGAACTGCACGGCGGCCTCGACGTCCCGGTTCACCGCGACCGAGTCATCGGCGTGGCCCGAGCCCGCGGACCCCGACGAGGAGGGGGCGCGCCCGGTGCGCTCCAGGTAGACGTCGTAGTGCGAGGTCCAGCGCCATTCGCCCTTGCTGTTGCGGAACCAGTAGCGCGAGCCGTCCCAGCCCTCCTTGATCCCGCCGGAGGAGCCGGTGGTGGCCTTTGCGGCGGACGGCGAGCCGCCCCCGGTACGGGCCGCGTACACACTGTAGTGCGAGGTCCAGCGCCACTGCCCCTGGCTGTTCTTGAACCAGTACCGCGAGCCGTCCCACCCGGCGTGCGCCGGGGCGGGCTCGGCGGCCGCGGGGCTGACGCCGGTGCCGAGGCCGATCACGCCGGTACCGGTCGCGATCACGGCCACCATGCCCATCCCCCGACGGAGCCGCGCGGTGCGGGACGGACGGGAGGTGCGGGCGGTGGCGGAGTCCTGCTGCCCGGTCGGTTCGCCGGCGGCCGCCGGCGAACCGGTGTTGACGGTGGTCATCGTGCTGACTTCCTTCACTGCTGCGGATTGCTGCGGGATTGCAGCGGATTGCCGTGGCCGACCGGGGCCGGCCGTGCTGACCGGGGATTCGGTTCTGCCTGCGTGTCACGTTAAGCACGCATCCGCTCACTTCGCGCAGTGGAGTGCGCCAATGGAAGGGCCGTGGGCGGGGCGTCGACGGTGCATCAGGGTGACAACCCGTCATCCCAGGAGCGTCCGGCGCCCCTTCGTCAGCGACCGCCGGCCTCTGCCAGCAGCTGCTTCTTCAGCACCTTTCCCAGGGCGTTCCTGGGCAGTTCGGGCACCAGGACGACCCGGCGCGGCCGCTTGTGCACCGAGAGCCGCTCCGCGACGAAGGAGGTCAGCTGATCCCCTGTCACAACGCCGTCCGGAATGACGTACGCGACGATCGCCTGTCCGAGGTCCTCGTCCGGCACGCCGACCACCGCCGCGTCGGCGACCGCCGGGTGGTCGCGCAGCGCGGCCTCCACCTCGCCCGCGCCGATCCGGTAGCCGCCGCTCTTGATGAGGTCCACGGAGGCACGGCCGACGATCCGGTGGAAACCGTCCGCCCCGATCACCGCGACGTCGCCGGTGCGGAACCAGCCGTCCGCCGTCCACGCCTCGGCGTCCGCGTCCGGCCGGTTGAGGTAACCGCTGAACAGCGTCGGGCCGGAGACCTGGAGTTCGCCGACGCTCTCCCCGTCGCTGGGCACCGGCGCGCCGTCCTCGCCGACCAGCCGGGTGCGGACCCCGTCCACCGGCAGTCCGACGCTTCCGGGACGCCGCTCGCCGTCCGCCCGGGTGCTGACGGTGATCAGCGACTCGGTCATCCCGTACCGCTCGATCGGGGCGTGCCCGGTGAGTGCCGCCAGCTTCTCGAACACCGGGACGGGCAGCGGTGCACTGCCGGAGACCAGCAGCCGGGCCGGGGCGAGCCGGGCCGCCGACTCCGGGTCCGCCGCCAGCCGGGACCAGACGGTGGGCACGCCGAAGTACAGGCTGCCGCCCGCCGCCGCATAGCCCTCCGGGGTGGGGCGCCCGGTGTGCACCAGCCCGCTGCCGGTGCGCAGGGCGCCGAGCACGCCGAGCAGCAGCCCGTGCACGTGGAACAGCGGCAGGCCGTGTACGAGGGTGTCCTCGGCGGTCCACTGCCAGGCGGCGGCGAGGGCGTCCAGGTCGGCGGCGATCGCCTCGCGCCGGATCATCGCGCCCTTGGGCGCGCCGGTGGTGCCGGAGGTGTAGAGCACGAAGCCGGTCGACGCCGCGGCCGGCTCGGTGTAGGTGGTGGCGGAGCGCTGCGCTGGGTCGACCGGCAGCCCCGCCACCGAGGTGCTCTGCGGCAACGTCTCCCCGACGGCGTGCGCGAGCAGCGCCGCGCCCGAGTCCCGCAGGATGTGTTCGCGCTCCTTGGGGCCCGAGTCGGGCGGCAGCGGCACCACCGGGACGCCCGCCAGCAGGCCGCCGACCACGGCGGTGACGGTCTCGACGGTGGGCCGGGCGAGCACCGCGAGCGCCGGGGCGCCGGCCACCCGGTCGGCGACGGCGGTCGCCGCGCCCAGCAGGTCCTCGCGGGAGAGCGTCCGGCCGTCGATCCGCAGCGCGTCCGCCGCGTCGCCGAAACCGCCCTCAAGTGCCGTCAGCAGTGCCATGCCACCGTCCTCGCCTCGTCCCACGCCGCCACGCCGCGCCCGTGCGCCGCGCGTTCACCTCGCGCTTCCGCCTCCGCGTCACGCGCCGGCGCCGACTCTACGGGCCGCCGCCCCGCCCACCGCGCTCCGGGGACGACGGGTCACGGCCGAGCGGGGCTGCGGACGACCGGGAACGACGGAGGGCGTGGCACCGAGCACCCGGCGCCACGCCCTCCGAACCTTCCCGCGGGATCAGGCCTTGCGGGCCTTCACCTCGGCGGTGAGCTGCGGCAGCACCTCGAAGAGGTCGCCGACCACGCCGTAGTCGACCAGCTCGAAGATCGGGGCCTCGGGGTCCTTGTTGACGGCCACGATGGTCTTCGAGGTCTGCATGCCGGCCCGGTGCTGGATCGCACCGGAGATGCCCGCCGCGATGTAGAGCTGCGGGGAGACCTGCTTGCCGGTCTGGCCGACCTGGCTGCTGTGCGGGTACCAGCCGGCGTCCACGGCGGCGCGCGAGGCGCCGACGG
>NZ_JBFBFA010000034.1:0-83528 GCF_040683915.1 Kitasatospora sp. NPDC093102
CCGGACGGGAGCGGTGTGCTCCCGTCCGGCCCGTCGCCCGTCCGGCACTCAGAGGAGTCCGTCGAACCGCAGTCCCACCTGGGCGCAGGCCTTCCCGCTCCCGCGCCCGCCGTCGGACAGCGGCCGCGCGGCCAGGAGTTCGCGGGCCCGGGCGGCGGAGCGGCTGCTCGCGTACCAGGGCACGGGGTCGTCCGCGAGGTCGGTGCGGATCAGTTCGAGCGCGCAGGTCCGCTGGGGCTCCGGCAGGCGGTCCAGGGCGGGGACGGCGTCCGCGGACAGGGTCCGGACGTTGCGCAGGTCGATCTGGTGCGACCGCTCGAAGCGGGCGACGTTCTGCCCGGCGACGACCGCGTCCGGCCCCATCAGCCCGTACACCACGGCGGTCAGCGCACCGCTGAGCACCACGGCGCGTGGCAGCCACCCGGTGCGGCGGGTCAGCCCGGCGGCGATCAGCAGCAGGAAGACGGCGCCCAGCCAGACCTCGACCACCAGCACCCAGAGCCGGAGCCGGGTCAGTCCGGAGGCGTCCACGTAGAACCACATCCGGCCGAGCGCCGAGGCGACCACGCCCAGTGCCAGCACGCAGAGCAGGCCGAGCAGGATCCGCGCCACCCGGCGATCGGCAGGTGTGGTGCGCGGGGCCCAGCGCTTGGCGAAGGTCACCACGACCAGGGTCAGCACGGTGATCGCGCTCAGCTGCCAGAAGCCCTGCCGGGCGTACTCGGAGCGGCTCATCCCGGTGTTGCTGAGCACGGCGTCCGCACCTCCAAGCACCACCACGGCCTGGATCACCGCGAAGGCTCCGAACATCAGGTTGAGCGCGACCAGCGGAAGCGCCCACTCCAGCCGGCGCCGCTCCCGGCCCGGCCGGATCTCCGTACGGTCCCAGCGGCGCGGGCCGGCGGCCGTGTGCGCGAAGCCCAGCGCGGTCACCGCCCCGAGCACGAACAGCGCGCCGCGCCCCGGGAGTTGGTCGAGGTCGAGGTCCGGGCTGAGATTGCCCAGCAGGTCCGCCATGGCGGCGTCGGCGCCGGCGAACAGCAGGCCGAAGACGGTCAGCAGGACGGCGGCGACCGCGAGCGCCTTGAGCACCGGGACGATCCGGCCGCGGCCGGGCAGCGGCCGCCGGTCCATGCTCTCCCAGACCCAGACGGCCGAGGGCACCAGCTGCCACAGGATGCCGGGCAGCGGGAACAGCACGCCCGGCCAGCGGCGGCCACCGTGCAGGGCCAGCGAGGCCAGCGCGAGCGCGCCGACGGCGGCCAGCGACGCCGGCCAGCCGGCATCCCACCAGGCCGGGACGACGAGCAGGGCGAGGGCGCACAGGCTCCACACCGCCGTCCAGGGCCGGATCCGGCGTCCGGCCGCGCGGGCGGCGATCCCGGCCCCGACGGCGGTGACGGCGCCGAGCAGCAGCAGGTTGGGCCCCAGGCCGTCGTAGAGCAGCCAGGCCGCCAGCAGGCCGGCGAGCAAGGCCGCCAGGAGGACCCTGGGGGTGGCCGCCGCCCGGCGCTCGGGGTCGCTGCGGCGCAGCCACGTACCGGCCGAGGGCACCGGCACGCCGGGCGCCCGGTTCGGGCCCGGCACGCCCCACGGGCCGGGGCCCGCCGCACGGTACGGACCGTACGGGTCGTACGGGTTCTCCGGCACGGTCGGACCGGGCGTCCCGGTCAGGCCTGACGTCCCGGTCGGACCGGGCGGCTCGATGGGACCGGGCGACTCGGTCGAACCCGGCGAATCGGACGAGGCAGGCATGGACGGACCTGACATGAGTCCCCCTCAGTGGTCGGCGGGCATGCGGAAGCCGCCCATCGGGCGGTCCGCCTGCGGGCGCGCTCGGCGCCGCGGCGCTGCCGACTGTAGACCATTCTGAACAGGTTCAAAAATTGATTCTGAACACGTTCAGAATGCCTTCGCCACCAAGGGCTCCCCGGCTACCCCTTCACCGACCCGGCCAGCAGCCCCCGGACGAAGTACCGCTGGAGGCTGAAGAAGACGATCAGCGGCACGATGATCGACAGGAACGCCCCGGCCGTGAGCAGTTCCCAGCGCCCGCCGAGCGAGCCGGACAGCTGCGCCAGGCGCACCGTCATCGGCGCCACCTCCGGTGTGCCGCCCGCGAAGGTCAGCGCCACCAGCAGGTCGTTCCAGACCCACAGGAACTGGAAGATCGCGAACGAGGCCAGCGCCGGCGTGCACAGCGGCAGCACGATCGAACGGAAGATCTTGAAGTGCGAGGCGCCGTCCACCACCGCGGCCTCCATCAGGTCGCGCGGCAGCTGGGCGATGAAGTTGTGCAGCAGGAACACCGCCAGCGGCAGCGCGAACATGGTGTGCGCCAGCCAGACCGGCGCGTAGCTGCCCTTCAGGTCCACCGCCGGGATCAGCGTCAGCGGGCCCAGGTGCGCACCGCCGGCGAACAGCCGCAGCAGCGGGATCAGCGCCATCTGGAGCGGCACCACCTGGAGCGCGAACACCGTGAAGAAGACCGCGTCGCTCCCCCGGAACCTCACCCAGGCCAGCGCGTACGCCGCCATCGCGGCCAGCACCAGCGGGAAGACCGTCGCCGGGACGGCGATCGCCAGCGAGTTGACCAGGAACGGCATCAGGCCGGTGGAGACGCCGGACCCGCCCTCGAACAGCACCGAGTGGTAGTTCCCGAGGCCGAAGTCCGGGTGGAGGAAGGCGTTCCACCAGCCGCTGGCGGTCACGTCCTGCTTGGGTCGCAGCGAGGTCACCAGCAGGCCCAGCGTCGGGATCGTCCAGAGCACCGTCATCGCGATCACGAACACCGAGGCCAGTGGGCTGCTGAAGGCCTTCCGCACCGGCCTCTCCCGACCGTCCGTCCCGATCACCGGACCTCACGCTCCTTCCGCAACTGGACGATGTTGTAGGCCACCAGCGGCAGCACCGCGAGGAAGAGGAGCACCGCGAGGGCGCTGCCCCGCCCGGCGTTGAACTGGACGAAGGACTGCGAGTACATCTCGTTGGCCAGCACCTGGGTGCCGAAGTTGCCGCCGGTCATGGTGCGGACGATGTCGAAGCACTTCAGGGTGATGAGCATGACGGTGGTCAGCACGACCATCACCGTGGTGCGGATCATCGGCACGGTGACGTACCAGAACAGCCGCACCCCGCTCGCGCCGTCCAGCCGGGCCGCCTCCACCACCTCGTCCGGGATCGCCTTGATCGCCGCCGACAGCACCACCATCGCGAAGCCGGTCTGCACCCAGACCATCACCGCCATCAGCAGGAAGGTGTTCAGCGGCTGCGAGAGCAGCCAGTTCGGCGGATCGTCCCAGCCCACCGTGACGGCGAGTTGGCTGAGCAGGCCGATCTGCGACTGGCCCGGCCCGCGCGACTCGTAGACGAACTTGAAGATGATCGACGCGCCGACCAGCGAGATCGCCATCGGCATGAAGATCAGCGACTTGTACACCGACTGGCCGCGCATCCGGTCCACCAGCAGCGCCAGCACCAGTCCCAGCCCGGTCGCCACCAGCGGCACGACGACCAGCCAGAGCAACGTGTTGACCAGCACCTCCCGCACCGAGTCGGAGGTGAAGGCCCAGCCGAAGTTCTCGCCACCGACGAACCGGGTGCCGTCGTCGTTCTGGAGACTGAGGTAGACCGTGCGGACCAGCGGTACGACCAGGCCGACGGCCAGCAGCAGCACCGCCGGGCCGAGGAAGAGCGCGACCGCCAGCGGACGGGCCAGGCGGCCCCGGGCCCGTCCGGCGGCCAGGAAGACCACCAGCAGGATGCCCAGGAAGCCCGCGACGGCGCCGAAGGTGTTGCCGAACTTGACCGCCGCGTCGCTCCAGGCGCCGGCCGCCAATCTCTCGGTGACCAGCCTCCCGGCTGCCAACTCGGCGGCGGGTGACGGGAATCCGGGTACGGACATGGCTGCGCGTCCCTTCGGGCGTGGTGGGAAGGGGGCGGGCGGTGCGGGTGGGTGGCCCCGCACCGCCCTCGACAGGTGGTCCTCGGTGCGCCCGGCCCCGCCGCGGAACCGAAGCCGGAACCGGAACCGGAACCGAAGCTGGAACCAGAACCGCAACCGGAACCGGAGCGAGGCCGGGCCGGGCGACGGCCCGGCTCTACTGCGGCCAGGCGGCGTCGATGTCGGCGGCGGTCTTCTGGATCGACTGCCCCTCGGCGAACCAGGCGGTCAGCGACTTCCACTCCTGCCCGGCGCCCACGGCAGCCGGCATCAGGTCGGAGCCGTCGAAGCGGAAGGTCGCCGACGGGTCGGTCAGGGCCTCCGCCGACAGCTTGTCGATCGGATCGGTGTAGAGGCTCTTGTCCACGCCCTGGTTGGCCGACACCCAGCCGCTCGCGGTCTTCACCCGGCTGCTCGCCCAGTCCGAGCTGGACAGGTAGTTCTGCACCGCCTGCACCTCCGGCCGGCCGGAGAACGCCGCCAGGAACTCGCCGCCGCCCTCGACCGGGTTGGCGATCGACGGGTTGACCGCGGGCAGGTGGAAGGCGAAGACGTCCCCGTCCGGGCCGACCTTGGTGCCCTTGGGCCACTGCGCCTCGTAGAACGAGGCCTGCTGGAGCATCAGGCACTTGCCGCTCAGGATCGGCGTGCCCGCGTCCTGGAAGGTGGTGGTGGCGATCGACTTCACGTCACCGAAGCCCGCGTTGACCCAGGCCGGGTTCTGCATCCAGTCGGCGACCGTCTTCATCGCGGCGGTGATCTTCTGGTCGGAGAACTTCACCTGGTGGCCGACCCACTGGTCGTACACCTCGCCGCCGTACGAGCCCAGCACCACCTCCTCCAGCCAGTCGGTGGCCGGCCAGCCGGTGGCCGTCCCGGAGGCGATGCCGCCGCACCACGGCCTGGCACCGCCCGCCTTGGCGATCCGGTCGCTGAGCGCCATCAGGTCGGCCCAGGTCTTGGGCACCTCGTAGCCGGCCGTCTTGAAGGCCTTCGGCGAGTACCAGACCAGGGACTTCATGTTGGCGCTCATCGGGGCCGCGTAGAAGGTGCCGTTGACCGAGCCGTAGGTCTTCCAGATCGGGCTCCACTTGTCCTGGTTGGCAACGGTCTGGGCGGGCGGCTTCACCACCTTGCCGCTCTTCACCATCTGCGCCAGCAGGCCCGGCTGCGGGATGATCGCGAAGTCCGGCGCGTTGCCGCCGGAGACCCGGACCGGCAGCTGGGACTCGAAGTCGTTCGAGCCCTCGTAGCTGATCTTGATCCCGGTGCACTTGCCGAACTCGGCCCAGGACTTCTCCAGGTTGTCCGACTCCGGGCTCAGGATCGAGGCGAACATCGTCACGGTGGTGCCCGAATGCCCGGCGTACGGCTGGTACTTGGCGCAGTCACCGGACAGCTGGGCGGCCGATCCTCCGCCGCCGCCTCCCGAACCGCCTGAGCTGTTGGAGCAGGCCGCGGTCAAAGCCAGCGCCGCCACCAGGGCGGGCACGGCGGCCAGGCGACGGCGGGAACTCGGATGCGGAGCGGTCGGGTTGAGGGTCAATGCGGTTCTCCTCGCCAGGGCATGCTGCCGACGGTGGGCTGAACGACATTGCGCTGTACCGGAGATGGGCCCACAAGGGACCGCGGACGGAATCACGGACGGACGGCGGCCGGACTGATCGAAGACGTTAACGCAGCCGCCGCCCCCCGCCAAGGTCCACGTTCGACCTTCACGAGCCGGTGTCCCGACCGTGACCCGCGACCGGGCGGCTTCCGGGCCGTCGCCACCAGAAGCCGAAGGCCCCGACCGGAAACCCGGCCGGGGCCGTGACGTGACGGAGGATCAGAACAGCCGGATCGGCAACTCCAGCAGGCTGTTCACCACCAGCGACGGGCTCGGCCGCAGCTCGGCGTCCGGCACCGCGAGCGACAGCCCCGGGAACCGCTCGAACAGCGCGGGCAGCGCGATCCCCGCCTCCAGCCTGGCCAGCGGGGAGCCCGGGCAGACGTGCGGGCCGTGGCCGAAGGACAGGTGGCGGGTCGGGTCCCGGGTGATGTCGAAGACCTCGGCCGTCACCCCGTGCTGGAGCGGGTCACGGCCGATCGCGTTGTACGAGACCAGCACCGGCTCGCCGGCCGGGATCACCACCTCGCCGACCGGAATGGACTCGGCGGCGAAGCGGAACAGGAAGTTGCTGGTCGGTGGCGTCCAGCGGAGTGACTCCTCCACCACAACGTCCCAGGACACCTGGCCCGAGTGCACCAGCTCCAGCTGGTCCGGATGGGTCAGCAAGGCCCGCACCGCGTTGCCGATCAGGTTCACCGTGGTCTCGTGGCCGGCCGCGATGATCACCCGCAGGGTGGCCGCCGCCTCCGCGTCGGTCAGCGCCCCGCCCTCGGTGTCGGCCGCCAGCAGCACGCTCGCCAAGTCCTCGCCGGGGGCCGAACGACGCTGCGCCACCAGGCTGTTGACGAAGGCGTTCAGTCCCGCGACGGTCGCCTGGATGCCCTCCGGGTTCGGCTTGATGCCGAAGAACCGCTCGTACAGGTCGCGCAGCAGGCCGTGGTCCGACTCCGGCACACCCAGCAGCGAGCAGATCACCGTCATCGGCAGCGGGAAGGCGAAGTCCGTCTTGAGGTCCACCACCGGCTCACCCGCCGCCAGGGCGTCCAGCAGCGCGTGGGTGATCTCCTCGACGCGCGGACGCATCAGCTCCACCCGGCGCGGGGTGAAGGCCTGCGCGACCAGCGCCCGCAGCCGGCGGTGCTCGGCGCCGTCGGTGGTCACCATGCTCGGGCCGGGCACCGCCAGGCCGATCAGCGGCCAGGTCTTCGGCACCTCACCGCGCTGGTAGGCCGCCCAGTGCGCGGCGTCCTTCACCAGCCGGGCGTCCGTCAGCAGGTCGCGCGCGGCGGCGTGCTGCGTCACCGCCCAGGCGGCGACCCCGCCGGGCAGCTCGACCGGCACCACCGGGCCGGCGGCCCGCAGCAGCGCGCCCTCGGCCGCGTTGTCGCGGGCCAGCGGGTCGAGGACGATTCGGGCCGGGGCAGCGGTCATCGACAGCTCTCCTTCGAACGGCGGGTGTTGGTGGATCAGGCCGGATGGCCCGGGGTGAACGAGGCCGGCAGCGCCACGAGCCCGCGCACCCAGGCCGACGGCCGCCACACCAGTGCGTGCTCGGCCACCGCCAGTCGCAGGTCCGGCAGCCGGTCGAGCAGCACCTCGATCGCGGTGGTGGCGATCACCTCGGCCGCTTCCTGGGCCGGGAACGGGCAGCCGTGCTCGCCGTACGAGTAGCTCATGTGCGCCCGGTTCCCCTCCGCCGGTCGGCCGTCCGCCTGCCGCACCGACGGGTCGGCGTTGGCCCCGGCGAAGCCGAGCAGGACCATGTCGCCCTCGCCGATCCGCTGGCCGCCCAGCTGGGTGTCGCGGACCGCCCAGCGGCCGGCGAAGATCTGGGTCGGGGTGTCCTCCCAGAGCGCCTCGTTCAGCGCCTGGCTGATGCTGCGCCGGCCGCCGGCCAGCGAGGCGGCGAACCGCTCGTCGGTGAGCATCAGCCGCAGCGCGTTGGAGATCCAGTACGAGGTCGGCTGGTGGCCGGCGATCAGCAGCACCCGCAGGTCGCGCATCACCTCGTCGTGGGTCAGCCCGGCCGGGTGCGCCAGCATCCGCGAGGCGATGTCGGCGCCCGGGTGCTCGGCCTTCTCCTCGACCAGCGCGGACATCAGCTCCAGCAGCCGCTGGGCACCGGTCGGTGCGTCCGGGCCGCCGTCCATCATCGCCAGCAGTGCCGCGATCAGCTGCGGCGCCTGCTCCTCGTCCAGGCCGAGCACCCGGCACAGCACCAGCAGCGGCATCCGGTGCGCGTACTCGGCCACCAGATCGGCCTCACCGCGCCCGGCGAACTCGTCGATCAGCCCGTCGGCGATCTCCTCGGCATGCTTGCGCAGCTCGTACGGGTCGATCCCGGCCAGCGCGTCGGTGACCGCGAGCGAGCGCCGGACGTGCTCCTCGCCCTCGGCGTAGAGGATCGAGGGGACGGGCGCCATCATCGGCTTCAGCGGCCAGTCGGCGGGCAGCGTCGCCCAGGCGTGCCAGCGGCTGGAGTCACGGCCGAACAGCTGCGGCTGCCCGGTCACCTGCTGGAGTTCGCGGTAGCCGATGACCAGCCAGGCGGGCACCCCGCCGGCCAGCTCGACCGGGGCGACCGGGCCGTGCGCGGCGCGCAGCTCGCGGTAGAGCTGGGACGGGTCGGTCTGGAAGCGCGGCCCGTACAGCGGCGTGGCGCCGGCGTGCGCCGGGCAGCCCGGGGGCGGGGTGGCGGCGGGCTCGGTCACGGGGTGCTCTCCTCGTAGATCGCGGTGCGGGGCCCCGCCGGGGCGGGCTCCCCGGCCGGGGCTGCCTCGTCGTCCCCGGCAGCGGTGGCCGGGACGGCCTCACCGGCAACGGTGGCCAGGGCGGCCTCGTCGGCCCCGGCCAGGGCCGCCAGGTGGTGGACCAGGGCGATCAGCACCCGCTTGCCGGACTCGCGGTCGCGCGCGTCGCAGTCCACCAGCGGCACCTCGGCCGGCAGGTCGAGCGCCTCGCGGACCTGCTCCAGGGTGTGGCTCGGCTCGCCGAAGTTGTTGCGGGCCACGATGAACGGCGTGCCGTGGTGCTCCAGCCGGTCGATCGCGTACCAGGAGTCCTCCAGCCGCCGGGTGTCCACCAGGACGACCGCGCCCAGGGCGCCGCTGAACAGCCTGTCCCAGAGGAACCAGAAGCGCTCCTGTCCGGGCGCGCCGAACAGGTACAGCACCTGGCGCTCGGAGAGGGTGATCCGGCCGAAGTCGAAGGCGACCGTCGTGGAGCGCTTGCCCCAGGTGCCGGCCGGGTCGATGCCCTCGCCCGCCTTGGTCATCACCTCTTCGGTGTTCAGCGGGCGGATCTCGCTGACCGAGCCGACCAGCGTGGTCTTGCCGACGCCGAAGCCGCCGACCACGACGATCTTCAGCGCGTTGTCGGCGGTCGACCGCAGCGGGGTGCGCGCGCCGGCGGGCCGGACGTCAGAGCTGTTGGAGGCCATGCAGCACCTGCTTCAGCGTGTCGAGGTCGGGCAGCCGGGCCTTGTTCGGCGCGAACCGGGGGTGACGGGCGGTGACCGCTCCGGACTCCAGCAGGTCGCCGAGCAGGATCTTCACCACCGAGACGGGCAGCGCCAGCTCCGCCGCCACCTCCACGACCGCGGTCGGGGCCTCGCACATCCGCAGGATCCGGGCGTGCTCCGACTGCATCCCGGGCGCCGGCTCCCGCTCGGCGACGATCAGGGTGACCAGGTCGAAGGCGTTCTCCGGAGCCCGGCTGCGGCCCCGGGTGATGGTGTAGAGGCGGTCCGGATCGTCATCGCGGCCCGGCAGCACCGGCCCGGCGTTCATATCGTCGCGCTCTCTTGCGCGGCGGCCTCGCCTTCCCCGCCCCGGGCGGGCGCGCTGAGGTGGACCCCGATCTGCTCGATCAGGCCGTGCATGTTGTGGCCGACCACGCCGACGTCCGCGTCGTCGTCCGTGACCACCGCCAGGTGCGCGCCCTCGCCGGCCGCCACGATGCACAGGATGCCGCCGTGGAACTCGGTCATCGACTGGCGCACGCCGCCGCTGCCGTCGCCGAACTCGATCGAGGCCCCGTGCGCCAGGCTCTGGAGGCCGGAGGCGATGGCGGCCAGCTGATCGGCCTGGTCGGTGCTCAGTCCGGCGGTGTGGCAGAGCTTGAGGCCGTCGGCGGAGAGAACCAGGGCGTGCCGGGTGCCGGGGGTCGCCGCCAGCAGGTTCTCCAACAGCCAGTCGAGGTCGCGGTCGGTGGCGCTGCTCATCAGGTTTCCTTCTGGGTGACGGGGGAAGCGTCGGTCATGGTGTCGGGGTCCGTGGTCGGCGCCCCGGCGGGGGGCTGCTCGGCCGCCACGGGACGGGCGGCGGCCCGGCGGAACGCGCCGAACCGGGCGGCCGCGCTCACCCCGTCGCTGCGGACGGGCTTCGCGGTCCGGTCCGTCGCGGGGACGGTGGTGGCCAGCGTCTGCCCTCGGCGGCGCTGCGGCAGGCCGCTGTCGGTCATCCGGGCCGGCGCGGCCGGCAGGGCGGGCGCGGTGGCGGGCTGTGCCCCGGAAGGGGTCCGCTGCGCGGGGGGCGCCGGAGGCAGGGAGGCGGGTGCGGAGCGCGCCGGGGTGAGCGCGGGGCGCGCGGTCTCCGCGGGCGGCGCCTGCGCCGGGACGGACACCTGGACCGGCGCCGGGGTGGCGGCCGGTACCGGGTGCGTGACCAGCTGCTGCGGGATCAGCATCACCACCCCGGTGCCGCCGCGCGCCGACGGCCGGAAGGAGATCTGCAGCCCGTACTTGCGCGCCAGCACGCCGACCACCGCGAGCCCCAGCCGGGTACCGGCGGAGAGCGTGGTGAGGTCCAACGGCTCGGCGGAGACGGCCCGCTCGGCCCGGCGCAGCCAGCTGTCGCTCAGGCCCAGCCCGCTGTCCTCGACGGTGACCACCAGCCCGGCGGGCACCTCCTCGACGTAGACGTGCACCTCGGCCGGCGGGGCGGAGAAGTTGGTGGCGTTGTCCAGCAGTTCGGCCAGCGCGTGCATCACGCCCTCGGCCGCGTACCCGGCGACCGCGGCGCTGCTGGCGTTGTGCAGCCGCACCCGCTGGTAGGCGCCGATCCGGCCGAGTGCGCCGCGCAGCACCGACTCCACCGCGATCGGTTTGGCCCAGCGGCGGCCCGAGCGGGCACCGGTGAGCACCGCGATGCTGTCGGCCATCCGGCCCGCCTGGGCGGTCGAGTGGTCCAGGCTCAGCAGGTCTCCGAGGACCTCCTCGTCGTGCCGGTGCTGCATCTCGCGCAACTCGGCGTGCATGCTCGTGGCCAGCGCCTGCACCCGTCCGGCGGCGGTCGCGGAGACCGCGAGCGCGGCGGCCCGCAGCCGCTCGCCGCGGCCGATCTCCTCCCCGACGGCGCGCAGCAGCGCGTACTGGGGGTGCTTGCGGTGGGCGGACAGCGCGCTGTCCACCGCCGCGCCGGCCCGCAGCTTCTTCACCACCTCGGGCAGCACGCCCTCGGCGATCCGGGCCAGCTCGGCGCGTTCGGCCTCGGCCCGGGTCCGCTCCGTCTCCGCCCCGGCCCGCTCGGCGTCGAGTTCGGCCCGCAGCCGGGCCAGCTCGGCGTGCGCGGTGGTGACGTCCGCCTCGGCCCTGGCCCGCTCGGCGCGGGCGGCGTCCCGCTCGGCGAGCGCCGCGGCCGCGCGGTCGGCGGCGGCCGTCTCGGCCTGCCGGGCCTTGCCCGCGGCGACCAGTGCGGCCCGGGTCTCCTCGTGCTGCGCGGCCAGGTCCTCGGTCAGCCCGCGGGTGCGCTCGGCACCGGTCGCCGCGAGGCCGACGGCGATCAGCCAGAGCACCGTGACGGCGCCCACGGCGAGGGCGGTGAGCGGCTGGTGCGCGCCGAACGCCCGGCTGATGCCGACCGGCGCGGCGACCAGCGCCAGCAGGACGGCGGCCGCGGTCAGGGCGACGGTGCGCGGCGCGGGCCGTCTGCGCGATCGGCCGTCAGGGCTGGTGGCTTCTCTCATCGGTGCGGTCCTCGGCAACGTCGGCGGGCGGCGGCGCGGGCGGCGGGTCGGCGACGGTTGCGGCCGCCGACAGCTGGTCGGGCGCATACCAGACCGCCCGGCGACGTAGCGAAACGTCTCCGGGCGCCTGTTCGGTTCGCGCTATCGGCCGATCATATCGATTCAGACATGGGCCTCAAGCGGCCAGTTGACGGCCAATCTCCTTCTTTCACGCCGCCCACACCACTCGGCGACGCCGACGACGCCCACCCGAGTACCGCGCTTCACGCCCGGGGCACCCGTCCCAGCGCCTCTTCGACCGCCCGTCGCACGGCGTCCGGGTCCAGCCCGTGCTCGGAGATCACCCGCGCCCCGCGCCCCTCGCCCTCGCGCAGCACCCCGAGCAGCAGGTGGCCCACCGCGATCTCACCCGACTTCAGCCGCAGCGACTCGCGCAGCGACAGCTCCAGCGCCTTCTTCGCCCGGGCCGTGAACGGGCTCCGTCCCGGCTTCGTCTCCGACCGGAACCAGCCGCGCCGCCTCGGCCCCTCCTCGGTGGGCGCATCCAGCGCCCCCTTGCCGAACACCGACTCGACGGCCTCGCGCACCGCACCCAGGTCGACCCCGATCGAGGCGAGCGCGACCGCGTCCTCCTCCGGCCCGAGCGCCCGGGCAACCGCCCGCCGCACCGTCTCCCGGTCCAGGCCCGCCTCGATCAGGACGGCGGCCGCCGGGTCGCCGGGCGCGCCGACGACCGCCAGCAGCAGGTGCTCCGTCCCGACGTGCCCGTGCTGCAGTTCCCTCGCCTCCTGCTGGGCCGTGACCACAGCCTGCCGCGCCGTGTCGGTGAAACGCTCGAACATCGCTCAGCCTCCGTCCTCGTCCTTGCCGGACCCGCGTCGGGCGTACTTCTTGTGCACCGCCTGCCTGGTCACCCCGAGGCAGACCGCGATGTCCTGCCAGGACCAGCCCTGCGACCGGGCGTTGCCCACCTGCAGGCCCTCCAGGCGGTCCGCCAGATCGCGCAGCGCGCGGACCGCCCGGAGCCCCACGGCGGGGTCACGGCTGCTCGCCGCAGCCGCGAGTTCTCCGCTCTCACTCATGCCGTCAACTCTGGTTGACACTTCCGCGGGTGTCAACCCTGGTTGACAGTCGCGTACCTCAGCGGTCTCCGAACCGCCGCTCCAGCGCCTCCTCGAAGGTCCCCCGGCCCACCGCCCGATCCGGTGCCAGGTTGCCGCCCGCCCGCAGGCCCCGGGCGGCCGCTCCCGGCAGGCGCAGCGGCAGCAGCAGTCGGCGCTTGCCGGCCGCCCGAAGGTAGGCCTCGGCCAGCTCCCGGTACGAGCGCACCTGCGGGCCGCCCACCTCCGGCGCGAAGCCGGCCGGCTCCTCCCCCGCCAGGTCCGCGACCGCCGCGGCCACCTCCCGCACGTCCACCGGCTGGAACGCCGACCCGCTCGGCACCGGGAAGACCGGCAGCCGGGCGGAGGCGTCGAAGAACTTCAGCACCAGGTCGTGGAACTGCGTCGCCCGCAGCACCGTCCAGCCCAGCCCCGACTCCCGCACCGCCCGCTCACAGGCGAGCTTCGTCCGGTAGTACGCGATCGGCACCCGGTCGATCCCGACGATCGACACGTACACCAGGTGCCGCACCCCGGCTTCCCGGGCCCGCGCCACCAGCGTCCGGACCCCGGCCAGGTCCGCCTTCCGCTGGGTGGTCGCACAGTCCACCACCACCTCGACCCCGGCCGTCGCCTCCGCGATCCCGGCCCCGCTCACCAGGTCCCCGACCACCCACTCGACCCCGCCACCCCCGTCCCGCACCCGCCGGCTCAACCCCCGCACCGCCACCCCGCGCGCCACCAGCAGCCGCACCACCTCCCGCCCCAGCGTCCCCGTCGCCCCGGTCACCAGCACCGTTCCCATCACCGCACCACCCCTTCTCGGAAGAACCCGTCGCCCCTGTCGACCGGACACCGCCCCCGGACGTGACATCGGCACCCCCGGGAACGCGAAGAAGCGGGGCGAGGACCGTGGAAGGTCCTCGCCCCGCTTCAGGGGTTCACCTCAGGAGGTGACCACCGGGGTCGAACGCGATACTGGCGCAGGTCACTTATTCCTGACGTGCGCTATTCCTCGGCGGCGGGTGCATCGCGGTCTGCGAACGCCCGCAGGTGGAGCTGGGGTGCCCCTGAGCCTGCGAGCCACTCCAGCCGACTGTCCTGCGTGGCGAGACCGGCGCGGGCTAGCTCGCACCAGTCCTCACGATCAAGGAGCGAGAGGTAGGCGGCCAAGACCGTGTCGCGCTGTGCATCGGTGCTGCCGACGTTCTCGGGGGGCTCGATGGTGAGGTGTTGCGCCAGCGCGGCCACGATGAAGAAGCGCTCGATGGTCGGTGTAAGGCGGCCGACATGTCGGGCGTGAGCTTCCAGGACAGCCGCGGCATGAGGGTAGTGCCGAAGGGTCGTTCCCATCCCACCGCAGTACGTCATCACGTGTAGCAGCCGGCCTGTGTGGTCCAGCAGTTCGCAGTCACGCTCGAACTCCGAAAGCGCCTCGTGCAGTCCGACGACTGTGGCGACCTTGCCCGCGAAGTAGCCGTTGAGGAAGTCGCCGTCACAGGCTCTGCGAAGCAGCCATGGTCGGGCAGTTGGACTGTCGAGTCTGCAGAGAGCTTCCACGACATAGACGCGTCCCCACCCGGTCACTCGCTCGGCAAGCCAGAGCAGAGCCTCGACTCCTTCTGGCTGACTCTCGAAAGCGTGCGCAGCCAGTGGCCCAAAGCGGTTGGACAGCAGCCCGATCGTCTGGATTAGGGGGATGTCGTCATCTGATCCCACGGAAGCGAGCAGGGCAAGCCCAACGGTGACCGAGCACCGATCGGTCCCGTAGCGGACCAGCCAGCGGCCCGTTCGGCGAACGCGGTCTCGGTCCGCCTGCTCAGCTGCAGCGGCGATGTGCTCGTTGTAGTGAATAGGGATGTAGACGTCGTGGAAGGCGTCGGCCAGTTCGCTGGGAAGGGCAGAGGTCCGCGCGAAATGCGCGTTCAGGATGAGCGCCGCGTCCTTGCCGACCCAGTGCCGGTCCTCAGGTGCCTTCGGGCCTTGTCGCCCACGATGCAACCCGTCGTCGGGATACGGTTCCCCGTCGCGCGGAAGCGGCTCCCCTGGAGCCAGCTGATGTAGCCGGAGCGCGTGGTCGAACAGTGTTGTCGGTGATCCGGGCAGCCCTGTCCCGGTCGTCTCGCTCATCGGCGGACGGAGGACTCGATTCTCTTGATCATGCCCCTGAGCCTGCCATCACGGCACCCGCCACACAAGCCTCTTTCGTAGGGATCCAGTTGCATCAGACACAACTGGCTGACGTGACCAAGGCCGAGGGCGATGGAGCCGGGACTCAGCTCCACCGCCCTGACCAGCTGCTTCACCCCCTGGCTTGCCCGAGAATCCTGGGGCAGTGCCTTTATTGGGATGGTGCAGTCTTCCCTGAACCCTCTCCACCTCAACGCGCCTCCTCATCGTCCGCCGCGCGGGCAACGAGGTAGTCCGTCCAGTCCCTTCTGGCAATGCCGGCCCAGCGGACGACCGTGGTGATGTGCAGGCCAAGAAGGTCGGCGAGGACTGGGGACGGGATGTCGGCAGCCAGGGCAACGAGGGCTCCGTTGCGGGCAGGCCTGACGTTGATCCCTTGGGAAGTGAGCTTGTGGTTGAAGTAGCTGGGTGTGACGGGTCGGCTGGGCAGCAGGCCGGGGAAGAGCCATCCCGGCCCGGAGTTGTTGCCTGCGACGAAGGCCTGGCGAACGGGTGTCTCGACGAGCTGGTGCAGGAGCACGGCGAGCTTGGGTGGGACGATTAGTGCGGGCTTCCCGATGTCGAGGTAGGTATCGCCGTCTTGTTGGTGCATATGCTCGGCGCGGAGGTGCAGAACCCGCGACATAGGCAGGCCGAACAGCAACATCATCGCCCCTGCAACTCGCACGTCCAGCGGCATGGAGATCTCGTTCAGGCAGCGCTTGAGCTGATCCCAGCGGTCGTCTTCGTTGAGGATGTCCGCGGGTCCTCCCCAGGCGATGGCGGGAACGGTGACATCGTGGGCAAGACCTCGGGCCGCCGCCCAACCGAGGAAATATCGGATGGTGTAGTGGCGGGTATTGCCGTCGGCCAGCCATCGGTCGAGATCGTGCTGGGTGAGGTCACCGAGCGACAGTTTCTGCTCATCCAGCCAGGTCAGGAACTCCAGGGCGACCCGGATTCGGGTGCGCAGATGATATCCAGCCATCGACGGTTCCTGACGGCGGATGGCTCGGCGGCGGGCTCGTTTCAGTACGGACCAGTGCACGAACGGACGGATGAGCCGAGCGTGCTGCGGGGTCCTGCCCGTCAGTAGTTGGTCGAGCCATGCGGGGATGCGGTCCAGGTCCTCGTGGCGCTCGGGCAGGACCCCGGAGTGCACGAGGATGTTGCGGACTTGGAGTTCATGGCGGCTGGGCGGCAGCTGATCGAGCAGGTCATGGCTGAGTTGTGCTCCCTCGGCGGCGAGTTTTCCCAGGAGCCGTGCGTTTGGGCTGTGTTGGAGCCAGGAGAGCACGCCACGTGCGTCACCGGCTGCAGTGAGTGCGTCGAAGACTGGGCGAAGTTGATCGGAGATGTGACCGTTGGGCCCAGACAGGTGCTCTTCAAGTCGCTGGCTCAGCACACAGTTCGGACAGCGCCCGTCGGCGTAGCATCGTCCTCCGCGTCCGCAGTCACGACAGGTGTAGAGGCCGGGCAGCCCGAAGCAAGGGCCGCAGATCTTCTCACCGGCCTCGCTGTAGGCGATCAGGGGCTGCAGGGTTTCGCATAGAGGACACTGTTCGAGCTCATCGAGGGTTCGGTCATAGCACACGTCACAGACTGGGCCTCGGGGCCACTGCGCGTGGACGGGCTGGTCCTGTCCGCAGAACGAGCACGGCTGGGTTGGGCGGGGCCGACATGCCCGGCAGACATGCTGATCTTCGGTGTCTGTAGGACACGGACGGACACGCCCACAGACTGAACACAGGGCCAGCGGCGGCGTTTTGCAGCTCCGGCAGAGATCTGGGCTGGTCTCGGTGGCACGGGTGTTGATCGGCACGTCCCTGCCGCACTTGCCGCAAGTCCGGCGCGGTTGGGCGTGCTTCGGATAGCAAGTGGTGCAGAGGATTCCGGTAGGGCCCCGGGAGTGGGCCTTTGCGATCTTTCCGCAGGCCGAGCAGGGGTGGAGCGGTGGCTTCCAGCAACGGGGGCAGAGCGGTCTGCCATCCAAAAGGCGGGTGGCAGGGACTCGGGTGTCTCCGCATCTCGCACACTCTTCGATGACCTGAGCGTCGGTGCGGTAGCAGTTGAAACAGATACCGCCGCCGTCGCGACGTGCAGCAATGCGGCCCGTCCTCCCGCAGCGGGCGCATGGCTTCTGGTTTTCGGAGCTCTTCGCGCTGCATGCCTGGCAGAGTCGGCCCTCCGGGCCGTAGCGGGGCAGAGCGACGCTGGTTCGGCGGCAGTTCGAGCATCCAGGCAGGACCACACCGAGGCAATCGGCCTCGTGCAGGGCTCGGGCGAGGCGTACGACCGCGGCCGGGCATCGTGAACTGCCCGAGGAGAGTGCCTCCGGACGCTCTCGAAGGTGGTCATCGAGGTCCTTCAGACCGATGCCTCGATCGGCACGGGCCGATTCCAGCACGGTCCTGACGACCTTCGGGTCGAGGGCCGGGAAGGCGGCGGACAGTGCGGCGATGACCCGATCTCGACGCCCTTGCCGTTCCTCGGAACGGAGCCTTGCCCGGTTCACTGGCCAGGTCGCCGGATCGTGGTCCGCCGTGCCTGGGGAAGCGGGCGGACATCGTCCCCAACGGCTTTGACCGCCTGCATATTGACGATCTGGACATCGATCAGGTCGTTCGGGGTGCACTCCAGGATGTCGCAGAGTGCGGCCAGGGTGTCCATGGACAGGCGTTGTGGGGGCTGGGTGACCAGCCGGAAGACCTGTTCACGGGAGAGGTGGACTCCGCGCTCGGCGAGCAGGGGAACGAGGTCGGTGGTCTGGAACATGTCACGGGTGGCCATCAGTTTGCGCAGGTTCCAGCTGATGCCCATCTTCTTGATCATCAGTTCTCCCAGAGGTCGGAGTGGCGGCTCCTGAGCGCGTTGAGTACCAGGCGGGTTCGGAACTCGTCCGAGACGCCGGTGTAGATCGCCGTCGTGCTGGCGTATTCGTGTCCGACCTGCAAGGACACGAACTTCTCGGGGTAACCGAACTCTACGAGGTGCGTCACGTAGCTATGCCTTAGAGCATGCAAATCGAGTTCTTCGGGCAGTCCCGCCGCCTTCCTTGCATGCTCGAACGCCGTGTTGAGGCCGCGGAGCGACATGCGGCTGGCCCGCTCGGTTACGAACAGGGCCGCCAGGCGACCGGGGCTGAAGGCCGGGCGCACTTCGCTCACCCAGTGATCGAGCACCTCAACGATCCAGTCCATTTCATGGACCGTGAGGACAGTGCGGCGCTTTGGTGGACTGCCCTTGGATGCCTTGCCGTAGCGGACGAACAGCCCGCCGTACTCTCCATACTGCGGGATCTTCGGCTGCCGGCGCCGGTCGGGGAGGTCGAGCATCCGGGTCTCGTTGCGGCGCAGGCCGAATGCATAGACGGTCTTGAGCAGAGCCGCGTCTCGCAGTGCGGTCAATGCACCTTTGCGCCCGCGGGCCCGTACGTTCTCCACGCGGCCGTCGACCGCGTCAAAGAGGGCCTGCACTTCGTCGTAGGTGAGCGGTCGCCGGCCCGGCTGTCCCTCGTGCTCAAGGACGTGAGTGACCCGGTTGTCCTCGGTGAAGATCTGCTGCGGGACCTGGCCGAATCTCTGCTGGCACTCAGCCGCCCATCCGTACCGGCGGTCAGTGATGAAGCCCATGAACAGCGCCAGGTTGGTCTCGTAACCGCGGCCGGTCGACATGACGATCGGCTTCTTGCGGTTCGGCGACCGCAGATGCGCGATGAACGCCTCGCCGTCGGCCGGCATCCAGTTCCACGGGTAGTCGTTACTGAAGGCCACCATCCGCCGCACCAGTGACACCCGCGGCTGGATCGTCCCTTCCTCACTCAGGAATCGGGTGCGCTGCTGACACACCCACCCCTCAAGCATCGCCTCCAGCACCGCACTCGCCGGGTCCAAATGAACGACTCCGTCGGCGAGCACCAGGTGTGCGGCACCGGGCAGTTCGGCTACTCGACTCACGATGCATCTAACGCAACATCACTGCATCGGTTACGCCGCCCAGGTCACAGGCGCAACGAAGGGGATCGACCGATGGCCGATCCCCTTCGCGACCTGCAGGTCAGCTACTTGTGCCGACTAGGTCGAATGTTGCATCCGGCGCAACTTGGCCCAAAATCAGCTGCAGCCGCTGGTGGAGCCGCAGCCCTCGCAGAGGTAGCAGCTGCCGGCGCGGCGCATCTTGGTGCCGCAGGAGAAGCAGAGCGGGGCGTCGGCGTTGAGGCCGAGCTGGATCTCCATCAGCTCCGTGGAGTTGTGGGCCTGCTTCGGGGCCGCCTTTGGCGCCTCGACGGCCGGAGCCGGAACCGGGGCCGGCTTGGCGGCGACCGGGGCGGACTGGGCGAGCGACTCGGTGTCGAGCTCCTCGGCCTCCAGCGGCTCGTACGAGCCCGTCTCCAGGTGGCGCTGGCGCTCCTCGACGGAGTGGATGCCGAGCGCCGAGCGGGTCTCGAACGGCAGGAAGTCGAGCGCCAGGCGGCGGAAGATGTAGTCGACGATCGACTGCGCCATCCGCACGTCCGGGTCGTCGGTCAGACCGGCCGGCTCGAAGCGCATGTTGGTGAACTTCGCGACGTAGGTCTCCAGCGGCACGCCGTACTGGAGGCCGACCGAGACGGCGATGGAGAAGGCGTCCATCATGCCCGCGAGGGTCGAGCCCTGCTTGGACATCTTCAGGAAGACCTCGCCCAGACCGTCGTCCGGGTAGGAGTTCGCGGTCATGTAGCCCTCGGCGCCACCGACCGTGAAGGAGGTGGTGATGCCCGGACGGCCCTTGGGGAGGCGCTTGCGCACCGGGCGGTACTCGACCACCTTCTCGACCGCGGCGGGAGCCTCGGCCTGCTCGGCCTTCTCCTCGGAGTCCTTCTTCTTGGCCGAGAGCGGCTGGCCGACCTTGCAGTTGTCGCGGTAGATGGCGAGTGCCTTGACGCCCATCTTCCACGCCTCGAAGTAGATCTCCTCGATCTCCTCGACCGTGGCGGACTCGGGCATGTTCACGGTCTTGGAGATGGCACCGGAGATCCACGGCTGGATCGCGGCCATCATCCGCACGTGGCCCATGGCCGAGATGACGCGCTCGCCCATCGCGCAGTCGAACACCTCGTAGTGCTCGGGCTTCAGGCCCGGGGCGTCCAGCACGTTGCCGTGCTCGGCGATGTGGGCGACGATCGCCTCGATCTGCTCGTCCTGGTAGCCGAGGCGCTTGAGGGCGCGCGGGACGGTGCCGTTGACGATCTGCATCGAGCCGCCGCCGACCAGCTTCTTGAACTTGACCAGGGCCAGGTCGGGCTCGACGCCGGTGGTGTCGCAGTCCATCATCAGGCCGATGGTGCCGGTCGGGGCGAGCACCGAGGCCTGGGCGTTGCGGAAACCGTTCTGTGCGCCGATGCGCAGCACGTCCTGCCAGGTCTTGTTGGCGGCCAGCCAGACCGGGGCGTCCAGGTCGTCGTGGGAGACGGCGTCCAGCGAGGCGTCCGCGTGCTGCTTCATGACCTGCTGGTGCGGGGCCGCGTTGCGGGCGTAGCCGTCGTACGGGCCGACCACGCCGGCGAGTTCGGCGCCGCGGCGGTAGGCGGTGCCGGTCATCAGCGAGGTGATGGCGCCGGCCAGGGCGCGGCCGCCCTCGCTGTCGTAGGCGTGGCCGGTGGCCATCAGCAGGGCGCCGAGGTTGGCGTAGCCGATGCCGAGCTGGCGGAAGGCGCGGGTGGTCTCGCCGATCTTCTCGGTGGGGAAGTCCGCGAAGCAGATGGAGATGTCCATCGCGGTGATGACCAGCTCGACGACCTTGGCGAAGGCCGCGGCGTCGAACGAGTCGTCGTCGCGCAGGAACTTCATCAGGTTCAGCGAGGCGAGGTTGCAGCTGGAGTTGTCCAGGTGCATGTACTCGGAGCAGGGGTTGGACGCGTTGATGCGGCCGGACTCCGGGCAGGTGTGCCAGTGGTTGATGGTGGTGTCGTACTGGATTCCGGGGTCCGCGCAGGCCCAGGCGGCTTCGGCCATCTTGCGGAACAGCTTCTTCGCGTCGACGGTCTCGATGACCTCGCCGGTCATCCGGGCGCGCAGGCCGAATTCGGTGCCGTTCTCGACGGCGGTCATGAATTCGTCGTTGACGCGGACCGAGTTGTTGGCGTTCTGGTACTGGACGGAGGTGATGTCGTCCCCGCCGAGGTCCATGTCGAAGCCCGCGTCACGCAGGGCGCGGATCTTCTCCTCCTCCTTCACCTTGGTCTCGATGAAGGCCTCGACGTCCGGGTGGTCCACGTCGAGCACGACCATCTTGGCCGCGCGGCGGGTGGCGCCACCGGACTTGATGGTGCCGGCCGAGGCGTCGGCGCCGCGCATGAAGGAGACCGGGCCGGAGGCGTTGCCGCCGGAGGAGAGCAGCTCCTTGGAGGAGCGGATCCGGGAGAGGTTGAGGCCGGCGCCGGAGCCGCCCTTGAAGATCATGCCCTCTTCCTTGTACCAGTCGAGGATCGACTCCATGGAGTCGTCGACGGACAGGATGAAGCAGGCGCTGACCTGCTGGGGCTGCTTGGTGCCGACGTTGAACCAGACCGGCGAGTTGAAGCTGAACACCTGGTGGAGGAGGGCGTGGGTCAGCTCGTGCTCGAAGATCTCGGCGTCGTCCTTGCCGGCGAAGTAGCCGTGCTTCTCGCCGGCGGCGCGGTAGGTGAGCACCACGCGGTCGATGATCTGCTTGAGGCTCCACTCGCGCTGCGGGGTGCCGACGGCGCCGCGGAAGTACTTGGACGTGACGATGTTGACGGCGTTGACCGACCAGAAGTCGGGGAACTCGACACCGCGCTGCTCGAAGTTGATCGACCCGTCGCGCCAGTTGGTCATCACGACGTCGCGCCGCTCCCAGCGGACCTCGTCGTACGGATGCACGCCAGGAGTGGTGTAGATGCGCTCCATCCGGAGACCGCCCTTCGGGGCCTTGGCGCCCTTGGCCGCGGCCTTCTCGGACTTCGACCCGCGTGCGGAACCGCTCGTGGTGTCTGTCACTTCTCGCTCCTCCTCCTGGGCAAACGCCCGAAGTGCCCCGAAAAGTCCGGGCACTGCTGGTTCGTTCTTCCGGTGTGCGGGCAGGCGGAGACCTTGCCTGCTTACGCACGGTTTGTAGTGTTCTGTGCCCCGTTTTCGGGCATGCGTGGGCCCCGCGGGGCCATGGTGGTGCGACGGGGCCCGCCCGGGGCCCGGTACCGGACCCTTCTAGGGCGCGGCGGCGGAGACGGACACGCAGGTGTCGTCCGCCTCGGGGGTGCGGGGCTGCTCGGCGCGGAGTTCCGCGATGGCGGCCTCGAAGTCTTCCAGTCCGTCGTACGCCTGGTACACGCTGGCGAAGCGCAGGTACGCGACCACGTCGAGCTCCTTGAGCGGGCCGAGTATGGCGAGCCCCACGTCGTGGGTGGTCAGCTCGGCGTTGCCGCTGGCACGCACGCACTCCTCGACCCGCTGGCCGAGCTGGGCCAGCGCGTCCTCGGTGACCGGACGGCCCTGACAGGCCTTGCGGACGCCGGTGATGACCTTCTGCCGGGAGAACGGCTCGGTGACGCCGCTGCGCTTGATGACCATCAGCGCGGCCGTCTCCACCGTGGTGAAGCGGCGGCCGCAGTCCGGGCACTGCCGACGACGGCGGATGCAGCTGCCGTCCTCGGTGGTCCGGCTGTCGACAACACGACTGTCGGAGTGCCGGCAGAAGGGGCAGTGCACCTCGGGATCCCTCCCTGGCAGAACGTTCGGACCAGTCGAGTCTATGCGATGCGCCCCCGGCCTCGGCAAGCTGATCATGCAGGGCGACCACTAGTACTGGGCACGGAGAGGACTGTAGCCACTACATCTAGGCCTCTGGGGGAGGTGAGCACCCTGGCGTGTCGGTGCCGATTAGACTGCCGGGGTCGAGTTTCGCTCGAACATTTACTCGATGTACAACAAAGCCTTGATCGAGTCAGTCAACTCCCGAATAATTCACTCGAACGTGTGTTTGGCGCAACCTTTCGATAGGAGGCGCGTTGGGCTGGAAAAGGGAGAGGACAGCCGTCGAGAGGGGCCGCCGTGAACACGATCGAAAGCAACACCATCCCGGTGCAGGAACACTCCCAGTTCAAGGTGGGGCAGCGCACCACGAATCAGCAGGGTGTGGACATCAGCATGGACCGTAGCGAAGACCACCGCCTCTCCGGCGCGGCCCTTTCCGGGGCGACCCGCGTTCCCGACCAGCCGATCGAACACTCCGCCGCCCTGGACGACGCCCACCCCTCCCCCGCCCGCGCGATGCCCGGCCGCCCCCCCGGCATCCGCACCGACGAGGCCGGTCTCACCGAGCGCCAGCGCCGGGTGATCGAGGTCATCCGGGATTCCGTCCAGCGCCGCGGCTACCCGCCGTCCATGCGCGAGATCGGCCAGGCCGTCGGCCTGTCCAGCACCTCCTCGGTCGCCCACCAGCTGATGGCCCTGGAGCGCAAGGGCTTCCTGCGCCGGGATCCGCACCGCCCGCGCGCCTACGAGGTCCGCGGCGTCGAGGTGGCCCGTCCGAACACCGCCGAGACGGCCGGCCGCCCGTCCACCTCCTACGTCCCGCTGGTCGGCCGGATCGCCGCCGGCGGGCCGATCCTGGCCGAGCAGACGGTCGAGGACGTCTTCCCGCTGCCCCGCCAGCTGGTCGGCGAGGGCGAGCTGTTCGCGCTCACCGTGCGCGGCGACTCGATGATCGAGGCGGCCATCTGCGACGGCGACTGGGTCACCGTGCGCCGCCAGCCGGTCGCCGAGAACGGCGACATCGTGGCCGCGATGATCGACGGCGAGGCCACCGTCAAGCGACTCAAGCGCGAGGACGGCCGGATCTGGCTGATGCCGCACAACCCGGCGTACGAGCCGATCAACGGCGACAACGCGACCATCCTGGGCAAGGTCGTCGCGGTCCTGCGCAGGCTCTGAACGCTTCTGCGCCACTTCTGGGCACTTCTGCGCCGCCTCTGGGCACTCGGTCGCGGTCCTGCGCCGCCCCGGGCACTCGGCGGACACGCGCGCACCGGGAAGGGGCTCCACCGCGCATGCGGGGAGCCCCTCCGGCGTCTTCGGCCCCGGGGCTGAGCACCCGGGGCCGGGGCGCTCAGCCCCGCTTCACCACCGGCCGCACCGGCGCCGCCGAGGCGTCGATCGCCGCCAGCGAGCGGCGCACCTGGTTGCGGTCCGTGGTGTACCAGAACTCCGGCATCGAGGAGCGGAAGAAGCTCCCGTACCGCTTGGTCTCCACCCGCGGGTCCAGCACCGCAACCACACCCCGGTCGTCGGCCGCGCGCACCAGCCGGCCCGCGCCCTGCGCCATCAGCAGCGCCGCATGCGTCGCCGCGACGGCCATGAAGCCGTTCCCGCCGCGCTGTTCGACGTCCTTCTGCCGGGCGCTCATCAGCGGGTCGTCCGGCCGGGGGAAGGGGATCCGGTCCATCACGACCAGCTGGCAGGCCGAGCCGGGCACGTCCACGCCCTGCCAGAGCGAGAGCGTGCCGAACAGGCAGGTGGTCGCGTCCGAGGCGAACTCCCGGATCAACTCGCCCAGGGTGTCCTCGCCCTGGAGCAGGACGCGGTGGTCCAGCCGCTCGCGCATCGCCTCGGCGGCCGTCTGGGCGCCTCGCATCGAGGAGAACAGGCCCAGCGTCCGCCCGCCGGCCGCGCCGATCAGTTCGGCCAACTCGTCCAGCATGTCCGGCCGTTCGGGATCGCGCCCGGGGTCGGCCAGGTGCTTGGCGACGTACAGGATGCCCTGCTTGGGGTACTTGAACGGGGAGCCGACGTCGATCCCGCGCCAGTACGGCACCGCGTCCTCGCCGAAGGCCGGGCCGGCCTCCGGGTTGTCCCCGGCGGTGCGGATGTCCGGCAGCCGCGTCTCGGAGGACAGGCCGACCGAGGCGGCGACGCCGTTGAAGTCCCCGCCGAGCTTGAGCGTGGCCGAGGTGAGGACGACCGAGCGCTCCTTGTACAGCCCCTCGCGCAGCAGCCCGGAGACGCTCAGCGGGGCGACCCGCAGCGAGGCGGTGCCCAGCCCGTAGCGGTCGCTGCGCTCGATCCAGACCACGTCGTACTCGGAGTCCTCCAGCAGCCGCTCGGCGGTCTCGTGCAGCGCCTCGGCCGAGGCCATCGCCTGCTTGCGGACGGCGTCCTCGTCGCTGAGCCCCTTGTCCCTGGTCTCGCCCAGCGAGGTGATCACCTGGCGGGCGGCGTCCCGGATCGCGGTGACCGCGTACGCCAGGTACTCGGGCAGCTCCTCGACCCGGCCGGGCTGGGCCGTCTCCATCAGGCCGTGATAGTTCTCGGCGGCGGCCTGGAGCAGGTCCACCGCCTTCTCGTTGGCCAGCCGCGCGGCCCGCTTCACCGCCCGGTTGACCGCGCCGACGGTCAGCTCGGCGGTGGCCGCGCCGGTGACCCGGTTGACCAGCTCGTGCGCCTCGTCCACGATCAGCAGCCCGTGCTCGGGCAGCACCGGCGCGCCCTCGATCGCGTCGATCGCGAGCATCGCGTGGTTGGTGACCACGACGTCCGCCAGCTTGGCCCGCTCCCGCGCCTTCTCCGCGAAGCACTCCTGCCCGTACGGGCAGCGGGTGGCGCCCAGGCACTCCTTGGAGGTGACCGACAGCTGGGCCCAGGCCTTGTCGGAGACACCGGGGCTGAGGTCGTCGCGGTCCCCGGTGTCGGTTTCCTCGGCCCAGTCGCGCAGCCGCAGCACGTCCTGCCCGAGCTTCCCGGTGGGCCCGCCGAGCGCGTCCACCGGGTCGAACAGGCCCTCGCCCTCGTCGCTCGGGGTGCCCTCGTTGGCCCGGTGCAGGCACAGGTAGTTGGAGCGGCCCTTGAGCATCGCGAACAGCGGGCGGCGGCGCAGCACCGGGTGCAGCGCCTCGACGGTGCGCGGCAAGTCCCGCTCCACCAGCTGGCGTTGCAGCGCCAGCGTGGCGGTGGCGACCACCACGCGATCGCCGTGGGCGAGCGCGGGCACCAGATAGGCCAGGGACTTCCCGGTGCCGGTGCCGGCCTGGACGAGCAGGTGCTCGCCGTGGTCGACGGCGTCGGCGACCGCCTCGGCCATCCGGACCTGGCCGGGGCGCTCCACGCCGCCGACGGCCGCCACCGCGGCGTGCAGCAGTTCGGGGATCCGCGAGCGCGGGACGGCGACGGCTTCCTCGGCCTCGTCGCCGAGGTCCGTCGCGGGCTGGGATTCGGAGTCGTTCGTCATGACCCTCCCACCCTACGGGGCGGGGATGACAATCCGGTCCCGTTGCACGGGCAGTCGCACGTCCACGGCCACCAGCGCGTTCGGCACGGTCCCGTACCGGGCGGCGTGCGGGCGGTGCGGGCGGTCCTGGTAGCCGTCCAGCAGCAGCCGGTTGCGGTTGAGGCAGAGCCGGTCGATCCGGGGGCGGAACAGGTCGAACAGCTCGAAGCGCTCGCGCAGCGCGGGGAAGCGGTCCTGGTAGCGGAGCACCTCGGCGCGCAGCAGGGCCCAGAACTCGGTCTCGGGCAGCCCGGTCTGCGCCTCCAGCAGCGGGGCGAGGTAGCGGAAGACGCCGATGAACAGCCCGGAGTGGATGAACTGGCAGAGCCCCTGCGGGCTCTCCCGCAGCAGCACCTCGGCCACCTCGGCGGGCAGGCCGTGCAGCTCGGGCAGGCTCTGCGCGCTGAGGTTGACGTCGTCCACGAAGTCCTTGACCGCGAGCCGGACCGGGGTGTCCCGCTCGTCGAAGATCACGATGGCGTTCTCGCCGTGCGGGGAGAAGACCAGCCCGTAGCGGTAGAGGAAGTGCAGCAGCGGCGGCATCATCGCGGCGAACAGCCGGCCGGTCCACTCGGCGGGGGCGAGGCCGGAGCGGGCGATCAGCTCGGCGGCGAGCGCCCGCCCGTCGGAGCCGGTCTGCAGCAGCGCGGCCAGGGTGCGGGCCCGCTCGCCGCCGTCCAGGAAGGGGCCGAGCGGCTGGCGCCAGATCGCGCCGAGCAGTTCCTTGTACTGGTAGGGCGCCTCGGGCAGCTCGCGGTAGAGCGGATGGTCGACGGTGACGGAGGCGATCTCGCCGAGCAGGATCACCCGGCACTCGTCGCGCAGGTACGGGTCGGCGTCGCGCAGCCCGAGCAGCCAGGCGGTGACGGTGGGCGCGGCGAGCGTGCGCTCGACCGGCAGGCCCCGCCAGACCAGGGTGTTGAGGACGGACAGCGGCAGTTTGACGGTGCAGCGCTCGGGGTGGGCGGTGTTGAAGAAGGAGCGGATGGACTGCTGGGGCAGCCGTGGGTCGCCGTCCGAGGGCAGCGGGACGATCTCTCCGGAGGCGATCCAGGGGGCGAAGAGCGGCAGGATCGTCTCGTCCCACTGCCAGGGGTGGACGGGCAGCAGCAGGTAGTCCTCGGCGTCCGGGCCGAGCGGGGCGCGCAGCGCGTCCACGTCGTCCAGCTCGCGGGCGTACAGCTGCTCGGGCCGTTCCAGGCCGGGCACGCCGCGGTACTCGGCGAGCCGGCGGTGGACGGCGATCCAGGGCAGCGGGCGCGGGCTGCGGGCCTCCGGCGCCCAGCGGGCGGCGTCGGTGGCGGAGAAGCCGATCCGGCCCTTGTTGGGGACGATCCAGGGGTGGCCGGTCTGCCGGCCCTCCAGCGCGGTGTGGTCGAGGTCCGCGAGCTCGGCTGCGGTCAGCGCGGTGGCGAGCTGGCGGGCGTCGGCGGTCAGGGTGGCGGAGAGCTCGCGGATCAGGTGGCCGGTGGTCTCGCCGCGCATGCCGAGGGTCTGCCGGGCGTACGGGAGGAAGCGCAGCGGGTCGAGGCCGTCCGGGCGGGAGCAGCGGACGGACTCCGGGTCGACCTGCCAGCTGTCGTAGGCGCCGCGCCGGGCGGTGAAGCGGTACTCGGCCTCGGGCAGCTCCAGCCGGTACTCGCCGGGCGCGTCGCCGGGGACGGGCCGGAGCAGTTCCTCGTAGGCGAACTCGCCCAGCATCTTGGCCAGCAGGGCGCGGCCGGCCCGCCGCCAGTGCCCGGCGGTGAGGTGCGGGGGCAGGTGGAGCGGCGGTTCAGCGGCCGACGGTTGCGGCACGGGTCAACTCCTGGGAGCGGGGGACGACGGGGGTCTGGTCGAAGGACGCGGAGGCGGGGACGGGTGGCGCGAATCCGGTCCAGGCGGTGCGGCCGGGCAGCCGGTGGACGGTGCGCCCGGTGACGGCGTTGAGGATCACGGCGGCCCGGTGGGCACCGAGCCCGAGGTCGGGGGTGCCGACGCCGTGGGTGTGCAGTTCGGCGTTCTGGACGTACAGCCCGCCGGTGAGCCCGGGCCGGGTGGCGACCCGGTGGTCCAGGTCGACCCGGTAGCGCCCGGCCTCGTCCCAGTCGATCAGCTCGGCGAGCGGTTCGAGCGCGGCCGGGCGGGCCGCCCGGTAGCCGGTGGCGAGCACCACGGCGTCGGTGCGCAGCAGGTGCTCGGTGCCGGAGTCGGTGTGCCGGCAGTGCAGTTCGAGGCCGCCGCACGGGCCGGGGCGGGCGGCGTCGACGGCGGTGCCGGGGGTGATCTCGACCGGGGCGGTGTCGATCGGGCGGCCGATGGTGCGCTCGTAGAGGTGGTCGTGGATCTCGGCGAGGGTCTCGGCGCTGGCGGCCTTGTGCAGCTGCCACTGGGCGGCGACCAGCGCGTCCCGGACGGGGGCGGGCAGGCCTTGGAAGTAGCGGGTGTAGTCGGGGGTGAAGTGTTCCAGGCCGAGCTTGGAGTACTCCATGGGGGCGAGCGCCCTGGTCCGGGTGAGCCAGCGCAGCCGGACGCCGTCGCCCTCGTGCCGCCGGAGCAGGTCGAGGAAGACCTCGGCGCCGGACTGTCCGCTGCCGACCACGGTGATGTCGCGGGCGCCGGCCAGGTCGGCGCGGCGGTCCAGGTACTCGGCGGAGTGGAAGGCCCTCGGGTGGCCGGCCAGCGCGGCGAAGGCCTCGGGCAGCACCGGCCGGGTGCCGACGCCGAGGGCGAGGTTGCGGGCCCTGGCCTCGGAGCGCCGGCCGGTCGCGGTGTCGGTCAGCTCGACGCGGTACCAGGGCGCGTCCCAGTGCAGGGCGGTGACCTCGGTGCCGAAGCGGCAGTTGGCCAGCCGCTCGGCGGCCCAGCGGCAGTAGTGGTCGTACTCGCGGCGCGGCAGCTGGAAGCGCTCGGCGAAGTAGAACGGGAACAGCCGGTCCTGCTCGCGCAGGTAGTTGAGGAAGGACCAGCGGCTGGTCGGGTCGACCAGGGAGACCAGGTCGGCGAGGAACGGCACCTGCATCCGGGCGCCGTCCACCAGCATCCCGTGGTGCCAGCGGAACTCCGGGCGCTGGTCGCAGAAGAGCGTGCGCAGGCCGGGGACGGGCTCGGCGAGCGCGGCGAGCGAGAGGTTGAACGGACCGATGCCGACGCCGAGCAGGTCGTACGGAGGGGGTGTCGAGGTGTCCACAGGGGTGTCCTAGGCGGGGAGTTGGGCCTGCGCGGCGGGCCCGCCGGGCCGGTCGCGGACCATCAGGGCGGCGCGCTTGTCGGGCAGGTCGAGTTCGGCGGCGGCCCGGAATCCGGCCCGTTCGAAGGCCCGGACGGACCGCCGGTTGCGGACGTCCGGCTCGGCCACCACCCGTTCGCAGCGCGGATTCCGGCGGAGAATCAATTCTGCTAGGGCGGTCAGGAGGACGGCGCCCAGCCCGCGGCCGCGGCTGGCAGCCGGGCCGAGCAGCAGGTGCACACCGGTGTCGTGCGGCCGGGCCGGGTAGTGCGCGGCGAGCGGGTCGAGGTCGGCGCGGTAGACCTCCCAGTAGCTCATCGGCTCGCCGTCGAGCAGGCCGAGGCACGGAATGCTGCGCCCGTCGCCGTCCAGCTGGTCCCGGACGTGCCGTTCGGTGACCTCCGGCGGCCCGGCGAGCTCCCAGAAGGCGTCGACCTCGGGGTCGTTCATCCATCCGGCGAGCAGCACCAGGTCGGCGGGCAGCCGGACCGGGTCGAGCCGGAACTCACCGGCCGGGGTGGGGACAGCGCCCCACCCGGGCGGGTCGCACGACTTCACGCGGCCACCTCGCTCCCCTCGCCGGGGCGTTCGCCCGGGCACACCTCTTTCCGGTTCACTCTTCCCCGGCCTCCGGCCGGGGGATCCCCCACCGCTCGCTCACGTGCCCCGCCACCGGGTTGGGGATGTCCACGTACACGGACTGGCTGGCGACCGGGCCGACCAGCTCGTCCATGCCGTTGATCCGGGTGAGCAGGTTGGCCTTGCAGGGCAGCGCAGGCGCGTCCAGCAGCAGCTCGGACAGCGCCGATCCGGTGGCGGTGACCCGCGGGCCGGCCAGGAACCGGCGCAGCGCGGCCAGCAGCACCGTCTCGTCGGCGAGCCGCTGGGACCCGAAGGCGCCGATCAGGCCGAGCACGTGGTTGATGCCGAGGTAGTAGGCGAAGTGGTGGTCGATCACCTCGTCCGGCAGGAAGGTGTCGCTGTCGGCGCCGAGCCCGGGCAGCCGGGCGGCGAGCTTCCCGGCGGCGCTCTCCCGGTAGTAGTAGCCCTGGTTGTCGCGGTAGCGGCCGCCGCACGGCCAGCCCTCGGCGTCCAGCAGCACCAGGCTGTTCTGCTGGTGCGCCTCCAGGGCGATGCCGCCCCGGCCGTCCAGCCAGAGGATGGGCAGCACGACCGCGTCCAGGTAGCGCAGGAACCATTCGGCGGCCACGGTCGGCAGCGGGCGGGCGCAGCGCGCGGCCAGCGCCCGCAGGGTGTCGCCGAGCCGGGAGGGCACGGTGTCGCCGGTGCCCAGCGGCTGTTCGGCGACCAGCCCGGCGACGCACAGCGCGCGCTCGGCGGGCGCGAAGGGCTGGGCGCGCAGCACGGTGTCCAGCCCGCCCGGGTCGCCGAGGCCGGGGTGGTCGACGCCGATCCAGGCCGGGTCGCGGACGATGTCGAAGCCGGGGTGGGCGGCCCGCCACTCGGCGGCCAGTCCGCTCTCCAGCAGCCGGTGCATCTCCAGGCCGCGGTGGAGCTCCTTGCGCAGGTTCTCCCGGCGGGAGTTGGTGATCCGCAGGCCGAGCGAGAGCTTGAGCATCCACGGAGTGCCGGGCCGGTAGACGGTGCGCACCGAGGAGGTGGGGTACCAGGGTTCGCCGGCCGGCCCGAGGTCGTGCAGCAGCCCGTCGGCGAGCAGTGCGGCAACGGGTGGGCGGTGGGCGAGTTCGCGGGCCTGCCACGGGTGCAGCGGGACGGCGGCGGTGCCGGGCGGCAGCGCCGTGCCGCCGCCGAGCAGGCCGGCGGTGAGCTGCTCGGCGCTCTCGGCGACGGCGGAGCCGGCCGCGAGCAGCTCACGGTCCACCGCGTACCAGTGCAGTTGGAAGGAGCCGTGCAGCTCGGGCGAGTAGGCGGCGCTCTGGGCCGGCCCGAGGCCGTCGCGGCTCTTCGGCGTGGGGTGCAGCGGGTGGCCGAGCAGCAGGGACTGCTCGGCGGCGAGGAAGTGCGAGCGCTCCGGCCCGCCGGGCACGGCGGCGGTACGGCGGTGGGCGAGGATCTCGGTGGTGCGCACGACCGAGTCGGCGACCCGGCCGGCCAGGTCGGCGACCTGCCCGGGGTCGGGCCGCTCGGCGGCCGCGGCGGCGAGCAGCGCGGCGGCGGTGACGGCGTCCACCGGGGCCTCGGAGACATCACCCGCCGCGGCGACCTCCCCCACCGCGAGGGTGGCGGGCCCGAAGCGGTGCCAGCCGCCGGGCGACCAGTAGCGGACCGGGGCGGTGAGCCGGGCGGCTCCGCCGAGGACGGCGATCCGCAGCCGGCCGTCCGGGCCGGGCCGGGCTCCGGTCTCCCGCGTCCAGCAGCGCAGCAGGGCCTCCAGTCCGGCCTGCTCGGCGGCGACGGCCGGGTCGGGGTGCAGCAGCAGGTCGTGCCCGGAGGCCCGCTCCACGGCGGGCGGCGGTACGGGCGGGGCTCCGGTGAGGGCGGTGCTCAAGACTGCTCCTTGGGGCGCGTGGGGGTGCGGACGCGCACTGTGGTGGAGGGGATCGGCGGGCACTCGCACCGTCGCGTCAAGTAAGGGTTACCTATCCCTGGCGGGTGATCACAAGGACCGCTCACTCGTCCGGGTGAGAATCGGCGATTGTCCACCTCCGGGGCCGGATGCCCTGCTGGGCCGGTCAACCGGCCGGGGCCCGGATCACGGATCGGTGACCTCCGGCCCGCACCGCAACCCGGGGGGCGGGCACCGCCGTCCTCGTCTGCGATGGAAGACTCCAGGGCGGCGGCCCGCCGCACCGCGAACCGGCCGAACACGCACCACCCGGTTACCGGGCCACCGGCCGGGGCACCAGCCGGCGACCCGGCACCGCCCAGCACCGAACGACCGAGCACAGGGGGAAGCGCACAGATGCCAACGATCCACCGGTCAGCCCTGGCCGCCGCTCTGGCCGCGGGCACCCTGCTCGCCGTGAGCGCCTGCGGGCCGGACGGTCCGGCGAGCGGCGGGACCAGCCCCGCGCCGCCGCCCTCCTCCGCGGCGGCGGCCCCGGCCGCGGGCTCGGGCGGCGTGATCGGCGGGATCACCCTCCCGTCCGGGCTGCCGACCAGCCTGCTGGAGGGGCTGCCCAGGAACTGGGACGACCTGAAGAAGTGGAAGTTCGAGGACTGGGACAAGTGGGCGTCCAAGCACGTCTTCAACAACCCGGTGGTGAAGGACTTCTGGGACCCGGACAAGATGGGCGACTCCAAGCCCGCCGATCCGGCCCCGCCCGCCGCCAAGCCCGCCCCGGCCACCCCCGGGCCGTCCACCGACGACGGCGTGACCGACCCCGAGCCCCCGGCGGTCAAGGCCGTGGCGATGCCCCGTCCGTACACAAAGCAGCCCTCCGGCAAGGTGTTCTTCTCCGCCAAGGGCGGCCGCGGCAACTGCTCGGCAACGGTGATCACCGACCCGCAGCACCCGGGCAGGAGCAACCTGGTCTGGACGGCCGGCCACTGCGTGCACGAGGGCAAGGGCGGCAACTTCTACAAGGACCTGGTCTTCGTGCCCGCCTACAACAACTCGGGCGCCTCCAGCGGCGGCAAGCGGGCCCCGCTGTCCGAACTGGCCCCGCTCGGCACCTGGTGGGCCGACCAGGTCACCACCTCGCCGCAGTGGATGGTCGAGGGCGGCGGCAGTGGCGACGCCGCCAACCAGTACGACTTCGCGGTCATGCGCGTGCACAACCAGAACGACACCGGCAAGTCGCTGGAGGAGACGGTCGGTTCGGCCGTCCCGGTCTGGTTCGACGCGCCGCGCGACCAGCTCAAGGTCTCGGCCGTCGGCTACCCGCTCGTCAAGCCGTTCGACGGCCAGGAGCTGTACGCGTGCGACGGCGGCAAGCCCACCCGGCTCTCCTTCGACGCCAAGCGCCCGACCATGCTGACCATCGGCTGCAACATGACCCAGGGCGCCAGCGGAGGCGGCTGGTTCGCCACCATGCCCGACGGCCGGACCGCCCTGGTCAGCAACACCTCGATCGGCACCCAGGAGCACACCTCGCTGAGCGGCCCGTACCTGGAGGCGGTCGCCCGGCAGGCACTGGACTGGATCTCCAAGAAGTAGCAGCCGCCACCGGGAGGCCGTACGGAACCACCAGCACAGCACGGGGGAACGAGCCAGCATGCCGAGAACCACCAGCCGGCGGCGCCGGGTCGCGACGGCGAGCGGCGCGCTGCTCGCCGCGCTCGCGCTGGGTACGGCCGGGTGCGGCCCGGACGGCCCCGCCCGGCCCGCCACCGCCCCCCTCGCCCTGCCCAGGTCCGCGCCCACCAGCCTGGGCGACCTGACCGGCTGGAAGGTGGAGGACTGGGCCCGCTTCGTCGCCGACAGCGCCTTCGCCAACGACGCGGCGCCCGGCTCCTGGCCGGCGGCCCGGATGGACGCCGCCAAGCCCCGGCCGACCCCGGAGTACTCCCTGACCGCCCCCGCGGCGGCCGGCGTCGAGCGGGACACCCCGCCCGCCGTCGTCCCGGCCAAGCCACAGCCGCACCCGTACGGCCAGGCCGACTCGGTGGTCGGCCGGCTCTTCATGACCACGCCGCAGGGCGACGCGGCCTGCTCCGCCACCGTGGTCTCCGACCCGTTCAACCCCGGCCGCAGCAACCTCGTCTACACCGCCGCGCACTGCCTGCACGACGGCAAGGGCGGCGGCTGGATGAAGAACCTGGTCTTCGCACCCGGCTTCAACCGGGACGGCCAGGTGGTCCACGGCAAGCCGAACCCCGACCAACAGGCCGCCCCGTACGGCCGGTGGACGGCGGTGCGCGCACTGGTCTCGCCGACCTGGCTGCAGGAGAGCGGCGTCGGTGCCCACCAGCAGTACGACTACGGCGTCCTGCGGGTGCGCGGCGAGGACGGCTCCGGCAGGTCCCTGGAGGAGACGGTCGGCGGCTCGGTGCCGATCTGGTTCAACGCCCCGCGCGACCGGATCACCGCGGCCGCCGCCTACGGCTACCCGGCCGAGCGGCCGTTCGACGGCCTGGAGCTCGAACACTGCGACTCCCCGGTCGCGCCCGGGCAGCTCTCCTTCGACCGGACCCGCCCGCCGATGTACCTGATCGGCTGCACCATGACCGCCGGCTCCAGCGGCGGCGGCTGGTTCGTCACCAGGGACGGCAAGCCCAACCTGATCAGCGTCGGCGCGCTCGGCAACCGCAGCCCGGCCGGCTACCAGGCCGGCCCCTCCCTGCAGGACCAGGCGAAGCAGGCCTTCGACTACTTCGCCAAGAACGTCAGGTAGCACCCGCGGGGGAGAGACGCGGGAGGGGCCCCGGGGACGGCACGCGTCCCCGGGGCCCCTCCGTTCGCTTCGGCCTCAGCCCTGCAGGGCCACCGCGAAGTACTCCAGCTCGGCGGCCAGCTCGGCCGGCACCTTGGCGTGCAGCAGGGTGCCCTCGCCGGTGTGCTCGGTGGAGAGCAGCTCCCCCTCCGCGTGCACCCGGGAGACCAGCCCGCCCTGGGTGTAGGGCACCAGGGCCCGCACCTCGATCGCCGGACGCGGCAGCTCGTCGTCGATGAGCTGCAGCAGCTCCTCGATGCCCGCGCCGCTGCGGGCCGACACCACGATGGCGTGCGGCTCGCGGCGCAGCAGGCGCTGGAGCACGTGCGGATCGGCGGCGTCCGCCTTGTTGATCACCACGATCTCCGGCACGTTCTGTGCGTCGACCGAGACGACGACCTCGCGGACGGCGGCCAGCTGCGTCTCCGGCTCGGGGTGCGAGCCGTCCACCACGTGCAGGATGAGGTCCGCGTCGGCGACCTCCTCCATGGTCGAGCGGAAGGCCTCGACCAGGTGGTGCGGCAGGTGCCGGACGAAGCCGACGGTGTCGGCCAGGGTGTAGAGCCGCCCGCTCGGGGTCTGGGCCCGGCGCACCGTCGGGTCCAGGGTGGCGAACAGCGCGTTCTCCACCAGCACGCCCGCGCCGGTCAGCCGGTTGAGCAGGGAGGACTTGCCGGCGTTGGTGTACCCGGCGATGGCCACGGACGGCACCTGGTGGCGCTTGCGCTCCTGGCGCTTGGTGTCCCGGCCCTTCTTCATCTCGGCGATCTCTTTGCGGAGCTTCGCCATCTTCTCGCGGATCCGGCGCCGGTCGGTCTCGATCTTGGTCTCACCGGGACCACGGGTGGCCATGCCGCCGCCCGAGGAGCCGGAGCCACCGCCACCCATCTGCCGGGACAGCGACTGACCCCAGCCGCGCAGCCGCGGCAGCATGTACTGCATCTGCGCGAGCGAGACCTGCGCCTTGCCCTCCCGGGACTTGGCGTGCTGGGCGAAGATGTCCAGGATCAGGGCCGTCCGGTCGACGACCTTGACCTTGACCACGTCCTCCAGGTGGATCAGCTGGCCGGGGGTGAGCTCACCGTCGCAGACCACGGTGTCGGCACCGGTGGCGGCGACGATGTCGCGCAGCTCCTGGGCCTTGCCGGAGCCGATGTAGGTGGCCGCGTCGGGCTTGTCACGGCGCTGGATGACGCCGTCCAGCACCTGGGAGCCGGCCGTCTCGGCGAGCGCGGCGAGCTCGGCCATCGAGTTCTCCGCCTCCTCCAGCGTGCCGTCGGTCCAGACGCCGACGAGCACCACGCGCTCCAGGCGGAGCTGGCGGTACTCGACCTCGGTGACGTCCTCGAGTTCGGTGGAGAGGCCGGCGACCCGGCGCAGGGCGGCTCGCTCGCTGCGGTCGTACTGGTCGCCGTCGTAGTGGTGGCCGAGGTCCTCGTCGATGGCCGCGAGGTCCTCGTCCATGAGGGCTTCCGCCCGCAGACCGTCGAGGCGGCGCGGAGCGTCGGCGTGGTCGCGGGTGTCGAACGTGGAGGTCATTCTGTCCTTTGGCTGACTGGTACGGATGGCCTTCGGGGACCGCGACTGCGGTCCCGTACGGAGTCTGCCCAGCTGCCGCCCCGGCTACCGTCCGGGCGGGGTGAGCTACCCCTCAGGTCCCCGGGTGCCGCCCCGGGCCCCTGTGCCCGGAGAACGCCGTGGACCGGCCGTGAATTCCCCATGATGGTCGCACGCCCGGCGCGGGCCGGTCATCCCCATTTCCCCCGGGCCTCCGGGCCGCCGGGCCGGTCCCCCGGTTCCCTGCCGCCCTCCGGCGCGTGCGGGCGGCTCACGTCGTACACCCCGGAGACCTTGAGCATCGCCCGCATCAGCCCCGGCAGCGCGGCCGGCTCGGGCAGTTCGACGGTGTAGGTGTGCCGGACCCGGGACTCCTGCGGCGGCTCGACCTCGGCCGAGACGATGCCGACGCCCGCGCCGGAGATCGCCGCGGTGAGATCGGCGAGCAGCCGGGGCCGGTTCAGCGCCTCGGCCCTCAGGGTGACCCGGTGCCCGGCGGCCGGCGCGCCCTCCGCCCGCCAGCGGACCTCCAGCTCGGCCCGCCCGTCCGCGCGCATCCGCTCCCCCGCCGGGCAGCCGGTGCGGTGCACCGCGACCGCGCCGCCGCGGATCGGGTAGCCGGCCACCGCGTCCGGCGGCACCGGGGTGCAGCAGCGCGCCAGCCGGACCGACACCCCGGGCCGTCCGGCCACCGCGACCGGGGCGGCCCGCCGCTCGGCGGCCGGGCGCCCGGGCGGGGCGGGCTGGCCGCCGGCCGGGCCGGTGCGGACCACCGGCTGCCGGACCGGGTGGTCGGCCAGCCAGCGCTCGATGGCCAGCCGGGCGGCCGGGGTGCGGGCGTGCGCCAGCCACTCGGGGGCCGGGCCGGAGGGCTGTCCTCCCCCGGCCGGGAGGGTCTCGGTGAGGACCGCGATCTGGTCGCCGTCCTCCAGCACGGTGGACAGCGCGGTGAGCCGCCCGTTGACCCGCGCGCCGATGCATCGGTGGCCGGTCTCCTCGCCGAGCAGGTAGGCCGCGTCCACGCAGGTGGCGCCGGCCCTCAGCTGAAGCGTTTCGCCGCTCTCCGTCACCACGGTGATCTCGCGGTCGCCGGCCAGGTCGGCGGTGAGCGTGGACCAGAAGGCGTCCGGGTCGGGCGTCTCCTGCTGCCACTCCAGCAGCCGGCTGAGCCAGCCCGGGCGGGCCGGGTCGGTGCGGTCCAGCTCGTCGGCGTCCTGCACGGCACCGGCCGGGGACGGGTCGCCGAGCGCGACCACCCCGGTCTCGGCCACCTCGTGCATCCGCCGGGTGCGGACCAGCACCTCGACCACCGCGCCGCCGCTGAGCGCCACGGCGGTGTGCAGCGACTGGTAGAGGTTGAACTTGGGCGCGGCCACGAAGTCCTTGAACTCCCCGGGCAGCGGCGTCCAGCAGGTGTGCAGCTCGCCGAGCACGGCGTAGCAGTCGGCGTTCTCCTCGACCACCACCAGCAGCCGCCCGAAATCGGCCGGCCGCGGCCCCGACGGCCGCCCGTCCGGCCCGGGCACGGCGGCCCGCCGGAGCAGCACCCGGTGCAGCGAGACGCAGTGCCGGGGCCGGACGGTCACCTCGGCGGCCACCCCGGCCTCGGCCAGCTGGCGGGCCAGCTGCCGGGCGAAGGGCTCCAGCAGGGTGTCCGGCTCGGCCTCGTGACCGGACATCAGGGCGCGGGTGCGGGTGTGCTCCTCGGGGTGCAGGGTGGCGAAGACGATGTCCTCCAGCTCCGCCTTGAGCACCTGGATGCCGAGCCGCTCGGCAAGGGGGATCAGCACGTCCCGGGTGACCTTGGCGATCCGCACCTGGCTGGCCGGCTTCATGTGCCGGATGGTGCGCATGTTGTGCAGCCGGTCGGCCAGCTTGATCACCATCACCCGGACGTCGTCCCCGGTGGCGACCAGCATCTTGCGGAAGGTCTCCGCCTCGGCGGCGGCACCGAAGTCGACCTTCTCCAGTTTCGTCACCCCGTCGACCAGGTAGGCGACTTCGGGGCCGAACCCGGCAGCCACCTGGTCCAGCGTCAGCTCGGTGTCCTCGACCGTGTCGTGGAGCAGCGAGGCGACCAAGGTCGTCGTCCCGGCGCCGAGTTGGGCCAGGATCATGGTGACGGCCAGCGGGTGGGTGATGTACGGCTCGCCGCTCTTGCGCTTCTGGCCGCGGTGGCTGGCCTCGGCGAGCCGGTACGCCCGGGCGAGCAGGCCGAGGTCGGCCTGGGGGTGGTGCCGGCGGTGGACCCGGACGAGCGGCTCCAGGGCGTCCGGCACGGGCGGCCGGCCGGTGGCGAGTAACGCGGCCCGCCCGGCCCGGCCGAGGGCTGCCCGGCCGAGCTCTCCGAGGGGCCGCCTGGCCCCGGCCTGCCGTACGGTCGTCGGCTGCCCCGTCAGGGACTGCCCGGCTTCGATGGTCATCGGCACCTCCGGCAACGGTCGCCGGGCGCCGCCCCTCCCGAGGGGGGTGATCCTGCTACCCCTCCCCAGGGGTGATCGACCCGGTGGTCCATGCTACCGAGCGGAGCACGTTCCGCGACGCCCTGATTCCCGTCCGCGACCGGTATCACCCGATCGGGGGGATTCGTCACCGCGCGAATTGGGCAAACCGACCTGCCCCCGGGCAGGCGTCAGCGCACCGACTCCCACCAGCGCCCGTCCAGCCGCCCCTCGGCCACGATCACCGCCGGCCCGGTCATCTCCACCCGGCCGTCCGGGTGCTCGGTGATGACCAGTCGGCCGCCCAGCACGTCCACGGTGTACGAGACCGCCTCGCCGGTGACCGCCGGGTCGGCGCCGTCCCGGCGGATGGCCGCCACCGCCACCGCGCAGGCGCCGGTGCCGCAGGAGCGGGTCTCGCCCGAGCCGCGCTCGTGCACCCGCATCGCGACGTGCCGCGGCCCGCGGTCCACCACGAACTCGACGTTGACGCCCTCCGGGTAGGCGCCCGCGGGGCTGGTGAGCGGCGCGGTGAACAGGTCGCCGGCGTGGTCCAGGCTCTCCACGAAGGCCACCGCGTGCGGGTTGCCCATGTTGACGTTGAGGGCCGGCCAGCGCCGCTCGCCGACCGCGACCTCGATGCCGTCCGGCCCGGGCAGCCGGGCCCGGCCCATGCCGATGGTGACGTCGCCGGGTGTGCCGTCCGCGGCGGCCTCGGCGACCTTCGCGGTGAGTACCCCGGAACGGGTGGCGACGGCCAGCTCGCCGGGCTCGGCCAGGCCGGCCTCGACCAGGAAGCGGGCGAAGACCCGCAGGCCGTTGCCGCACATCTCAGCGATGCTGCCGTCCGAGTTGCGGTAGTCCATGAACCACTCGGCCCGGTCGGCCATCCCCGCGGCGGCCGGGTCGGCGGCGGCGCGCACCACGCGCAGCAGCCCGTCCCCGCCGATGCCGGCCCGCCGGTCGCACAGCGCGGCGACGGTCTCGGGACCGATCTCCAGCGAACCGTCCGGGTCCGGGACGATGACGAAGTCGTTCTGGGTGCCGTGCCCCTTGAAGAAGGGGATGCCGCCCTGCCGGGGAGAGGATGCGCTCACCCCTCCGATGGTACTGAGCGGTGGGCCGCCCGCTCAGCGCAGGTAGGCGACCCGCCAGACCGCGAGCGCACAGGCGGCCAGCGCGACCAGGGTGTAGACCACGATCGCCTTCCAGCCGGCCCGCTGCCCGGAGCCCCGGCGCGGCAGCCCCGGCCACTTGTAGCCGGCGTGCCGGGCGGCCATCGCGCCCCAGCCGACCGAGGCGGCGGTGAACAGCAGTCCGAGCATCCCGACCATGGTGGCGCGCGCCCCGGCCGAGCCGAAGGCGAGCGGGAAGGCGAACATCAGCGAGCCCAGGGTGCCCAGCAGGGCGATCGGCAGCGTCTGCCACCAGCGCAGCCGGCGCAGCGGGCGGATCTCCCGTTCGTGCACCGCACCGCCGGGCGGGGTGCGGGTGTCCAGGGCGGGCACCGCGACCGCGTAGGAGGTCGGCGCCTCCAGACCGGTCAGCACGGGGAGGTCGCCCATCGTCGACTCGTCGAACTCCTCGGCCGGTGCGGTGACGCCCCCGCTCTGGCCGGACTCGGGGCCGGTACCCGTCGACACACGGCCTCCCCTGACAGTTCGACACGAGCGGACTCGCGGCCGGGCACGGTCGGCCCGTTGGCCGACCCCTACGGCATCGATGATGGCATGTCCAGAGAGGCGTTCCGGGCCTGACCGGGGTCGACGGGTGATCCGTGGCCATCACGTGATCGGGCCGTGACCGCCGGTTCGTCCTGCACGGTCGCCTGCGCGCGCAGGTGCACCGCCGGATTGGCCGGAAACCCGTCCTACGCGGCCGGAACTCCCTGACGCCCGATCAGTTCCAGGGACCGGCCCAGCAGCTCGACGGGGTCGGTTCCGGCCGGCCGGGAGAGCCAGTTGATCCGGTCGTCGCGGCGGAACCAGGACTCCTGACGGCGCGCGAAGCGCTTGGTGGCCCGGACGGTTTCGGCCCGGGCCTCGTCCTCGGTGCACTCGCCGGCGAAGTGGTCGAGCACCTGCTGGTAGCCGAGCGCCCGGGAGGCGGTCCGCCCCTCCCGCAGCCCGGCCTTCTCCAGCTCCCGCACCTCGTCCGGCAGTCCGGCCTCCCACATCCGGTCGACCCGCAGCGCGATCCGCTCGTCCAGCTCGGGACGCGGCACGGCGACGCCGATCTGCACCGCCTCGTAGACGGCGGTGTTGCTCGGCAGGTTGGCGGTGAACGGCTGCCCGGTGATCTCGATGACCTCCAGGGCGCGGACGATCCGCCGGCCGTTGCTGATGAGGATCGCCTCGGCGGCCGCCGGGTCGAACTCGGCCAGCCGCCGGTGCAGCGCGTACGGGCCGGCCTGCTCCAGTTCGGCCTCCAGCCGGGCCCGCACCGCCGGGTCGGTGCCCGGGAACTCCATCTCGTCGATCGCCGCCCGGACGTACAGCCCGGAGCCGCCGACCAGGACGGGCGTGCGGCCGGCGGCGAGCAGCCGGTCGATCTCGGCCCGGGCCAGCCGCTGGTACTCGGCGACGCTGGCGGCCTCGGTGACGTCCCAGACGTCCAGCAGGTGGTGCGGCACTCCCCCGCGCTCGGCCACGGTGAGCTTGGCGGTGCCGATGTCCATGCCCCGGTACAGCTGCATCGAGTCGGTGTTGATCACCTCGCCGTCGAGACTGCGGGCGATGGCGACGGCCAGGTCGGACTTGCCGGCCGCGGTCGCGCCGACGATCGAGATGACACGCGGGGTACGGGAGCTGCTCACCGCTCCAGTCTCGCAAAACCCCCGGGCCACCGGAGACCGGGCTGCCGCGCGGCCGCAACCGCGCGACGATATGAGTGTTTCCCGGACTCTTTCCGGCCGTTTCCCCGGTTGGGACCGGTTTGCGAACGCTTTGCCGGGCAGGGTCGTTGTGCAGGAAACAGCGGATGAAGGAGATCGCCATGGGTCTGATGGACAACCTCAAGGGCAAGGCCGAGGAGCTCAAGGGCAAGGCCAGCGAGTTCGCGGGCAAGCACAGCGACCAGATCGAGAAGGCCGTGGACAAGGCCGGCGGCGCGATCGACAAGGCGACCAAGGGCAAGTACAGCGACAAGATCGAGCACGGCGCCGGCAAGGCCAAGGGCGCGGTCGGCGACTTCGCCCACAAGCCGAAGCAGGGCGACGAGGAGCAGCCTCCGCAGTCCTGACCCGCTAGGACCAGGACGCCACGAAGTACCCGACCCCGTACGGCGCGTCCTGGTAGTCCAGCCTCCCGGTGAGGCCCGCGCCCTCCGCGGCGCCGGCCAGCACCTGCCAGGGTGCCCGGCCGTCGGCCTTGAGCTCGGCGGCCAGGCCCGGGTCCAGCGCGGCCAGGGCCGGCAGGTCGGCCGTGCCCAGGGCCGCGGCCAGGGCGGTGTCGAAGCCCTCGGCCCGCTCGTCCAGGTAGCCGGGCGCCTTCACCGAGCGGCAGGCGCTGCCGTCACCGAGCACCAGCAGGGCGACCCGGTCCGCGAGGCCGGCCAGGCCCTGGCCGAGGCCGAGCATCCGGTCGGCGGGGGCGTCGGCGGGCACCGCGCAGGCGTGCGTCGGCAGGGTCACTCCGGCGCGCTCCAGCAGCCAGGCGCCGACGGTCAGCGAGGGGGCCAGTTCCGGCCCCTCGACCCGGTCGCCGGGCAGCTTGGCGACCAGCGGCACCCCGTAACGGTGGAAGGAGCCGGCCCCGCCCTCGGTCCACACCTCGGCCTCCGGCCCGGTGCCGACCACCACGACCAGCTGCGGTCCGGCCGCGACCAGCGCTGCCAGCGCCTCGTCGCAAGCGGCGCGCAGCCCGTCCAGCTCGGCGGCCGCCCCGGCGGCGACCTCCGGGACGAGCAGCGGTGGACAGGGGCACACGGCGGCGGCAACCAGCATGCGGATCACTTTAGGGCCTGTCGCCCGGATCCCGTTCTGCGAGATCCGGGCGACAGGCCCACACCGACGACGGCGACGGCGGCCCGGTGGGAGTCGGAACTCCCACCGGGCCGCCGTCACGAGCAGCGGGTCAGTCGCCGCAGCAGGCCCCGCCGGCCGGCGCGGCGAGCGGCAGCTCGGCCGGGGCGCCGATCTTCGGCAGGCCGAGCATCACGCCGGCCGGCTTGGCGGCGTGCGCGGCCTGGCGCTTCTCCCAGGCGTCGCCGGCCCGGGTGCGGCGCACCGCGAGCGCCGGGCCCTCGGCGAGCAGGTGGTGCGGGGCGGCGTAGGTGATCTCGACGGTCACCATGTCGCCGGGGCGCACCGGCTCGGCGGGCCGGCTGAAGTGCACCAGCCGGTTGTCGGGGGCGCGGCCGGAGAGCCGGTCGGTCTTGTCGTCCTTCTTGCCCTCGCCCTCGGCGACCAGGATCTCCAGGGTGCGGCCGACCTGCTTCTTGTTCTCCTCCCAGGAGATGTCCTCCTGGAGGGCGATCAGCCGGTCGTAGCGGGCCTGCACGACGGCCTTCGGCACCTGGTCGTCCATCTCGGCGGCGGGGGTGCCGGGGCGCTTGGAGTACTGGAAGGTGAAGGCGTTGGTGAAGCGGGCCTCGCGGACGACGTGCATCGTCTCCTCGAAGTCCTCCTCGGTCTCGCCGGGGAAGCCCACGATGATGTCGGTGGAGATGGCCGCGTCCGGCATCGCCTCGCGGACCTTCCGGATGATCCCGAGGAAACGCTCCTGCCGGTAGGAGCGGCGCATCGCCTTGAGGACGCGGTCCGAGCCGGACTGCAGCGGCATGTGCAGCTGGTGCATCACGTTCGGGGTCTCGGCCATCGCGGCGATCACGTCGTCGGTGAAGTCGCGCGGATGCGGCGAGGTGAAGCGGATCCGCTCCAGGCCCTCGATCTGGCCGGCGGCGCGCAGCAGCTTGGAGAAGGCCTCGCGGTCGCCCAGGTCGGAGCCGTAGGCGTTGACGTTCTGGCCGAGCAGGGTCACCTCGATGACGCCCTCCTCCACCAGCGCCTCGATCTCGGCGAGGACGTCGCCGGGGCGGCGGTCCTCCTCCTTGCCGCGCAGGGAGGGGACGATGCAGAAGGTGCAGGTGTTGTTGCAGCCGACCGAGATGGCGACCCAGGCGGCGTAGGCGGACTCGCGGCGGGTCGGCAGGGTGGAGGGGAAGGTCTCCAGCGACTCCAGGATCTCGACCTGGGCCTTGCGCTCGACCGCGGCCCGCTCCAGCAGCGCCGGCAGGTGGCCGATGTTGTGGGTGCCGAAGACCACGTCGACCCAGGGGGCGCGCTTGACGATGGTCTCGCGGTCCTTCTGGGCCAGGCAGCCGCCGACGGCGATCTGCATGCCCTTGTGGCGGGTCTTGACCGGCGCGAGCTGTCCGAGGTTGCCGTACAGCTTGTTGTCGGCGTTCTCGCGCACCGCGCAGGTGTTGAACACCACCAGGTCCGGGTCGCCCTCGGGCCCGGCCTTGACGTACCCCGCGTCCTCCAGCAGGCCGGACAGCCGCTCGGAGTCGTGGACGTTCATCTGACAGCCGTGCGTGACGACCTTGTAGCTCTTCAATCCGCTCTCACCGCTCACCAGACCAGGGTACGGGCAGCGGCGAAGCGCTTTTCCCTGAGCTTCCACCACCCGTTCACTCCCGTTCGGCCGGAGCGCCTGGCAGTATCCCTGCATGGCCCCCACCACCCCGTCCCGTCTCGGCGCCGCCGTCCGCACCGCGGCGCGCAGCCCGCTGTGGCGGACTGTGCTGGTGGTGGTACTGCTGGTGGCCGGGTTCGGCGGCTGGTGGCTGTCGGCGGGCCGCTCCCCCGGGTACCCGCGCGGCGAGGTCCGTTTCGCCACCGGGGTGCAACGCGGCGTCTACGACCGGTACGGGCAGCTGCTCCAGGCCCACGTCTCCCGGGCGATGCCGGGCGTGCGGCTGGCCCTGGACAACTCCGAGGGCTCGATAGACAACCTCACCCGGGTGATCACCGGCCGGGACACCTTCGCGATAGCCACCGCCGACGCGGTCGCCGACTACCGGGGCCCCGGCAAGGAGAAGCTGCGGGCGATCGCCCGGCTGTACGACGACTACCTGCAGCTGGTCGTCCCGGCCTCCTCCCCGGTGCACCGCACCGCCGACCTCAAGGGCCTGCGGGTCGGCGTCGGGCTGCCGCAGTCCGGGGTGAACCTGGTGACCAAGCGGCTGCTGGCCGCCGCCGGGCTGGACCCGGACCGCGACATAGTCCCGGTGCCGAAGGGGGTCGGCGAGGCCGCCGACGACCTGCGCGCGGGCCGGCTGGACGCCTTCTTCTGGTCCGGCGGCCTGCCCACCAACGCGCTCACCGACCTCTCCGAACACGTCAGGATCCGGGTCGTGCCGCTGAGCGACCTCTCCGAGGCCCTGCACAAGGCCGAGGGCGGCGGCACCGACGCCTACCGGGCGGCCACCATGCCCAAGGGCACCTACCCGAACGCCGATCCCAAGGACGCCGTCGCCACGGTGGCCGTGCCCAACCTGCTGATCACCCGGGACGACGCGGACCCGGGCCTGGTCGAGGGCATGACCCGCGCGGTGATCGACAGCCGGGACCAGATCGGCGCCCAGGTGCACGCGGCCCAGCTGGTCGACCTGCGTACCGCCGTCTACACCGACCCGCTCCCGCTGCACACCGGCGCGGCGCGCTACTACCGCTCGGTGAAGCCGTAGGGCGGTGGCCCGCGGGCCACCGCCCCGCAGGGTGAGCCGCAACAGGTCCGTGGGCGCCCGCACCCCGCCCGGCGGCCGTCACTTCTCCGGCCGCGGCACCGCCAGCGTCACCGCGAGCCCGGTCGGCTCGACCGGCGCGAAGCCGAGCGAGCCGCCGCCGGCCGCCAGCAGGGTGCGCGCGATGGACAGCCCGAGCCCCGAGCCGTCCACGTTCTGGTGCCGCGGGCTGCGCCAGAACCGGTCCCCGGCCCGGGACAGCTCGTCCTCGGTGAGGCCGGGCCCGGCGTCGGTGACGGTCACCGCGACCTCGTCCCGGCGCACCGCGACCCGCACCCGCACCTCGCTGCCGGCCGGGCTGAACTTGAGCGCGTTGTCCACCACGGCGTCCAGGGCCGAGCCGAAGCCGATCGGATCGGCCATCCCGATCGCCAGTGCCGGGCCGTCCCAGCGCAGCCCGATCCCGCGCTGCTCGGCCACCGGCCGCCAGGCGTCCACCCGGGCCAGGGTGAGTTCGGCGAGGTCGGTGCGCTCCGGTTCGGGGCGGGCGTGCTCGGCGGTGGCCAGCCCGAGCAGGTCGTCCAGCACCCGGGCCAGCCGGGCGCCCTCCTCCCGGACGCCGCTGAGCTCCTCCTCGTGGCCCTCGGGCAGTTCCAGGCCGAGCAACTCGACCCGCAGCAGCAGCGCCGACAGCGGGTTGCGCAGCTGGTGCGAGGCGTCGGCGACGAAGGCCTTCTGCTGGTCCATGGCGAGCACCACGTGGTCCGCCATCTCGTTGAACGAGCGGGCCAGCCGCTGGAGTTCGGGTGGTCCGCCGCCGGGGGCGACCCGGGCCGCCATCCGCCCGGTGGCGATGTCGTGGGTGGCCCGGTCCAGGGTGCGCACCGGGCGCAGCACCCACTCGGTGAGCCGGACGGCGAGCAGCACGGCGACGATCATCGCGGCGGCCTCACCCCCGCCGATCACCAGCCACTTGTGCAGCACCCGGGTGCGCAGCGCCTCGGTCGGGGACTCGCTCAGCACCACCGCGACCACGTCGCCGTCGCGCACCACCGGGGCGGCGACGATGATCGTCCGGTCCGGCGTCCACGGCCAGACCTGCGGCGGGTCGTGGCTGCGCCGCCCGTCCAGCGCCTCCTGGAAGGCCTGGGCTCCCCAGCCCCCGGAGGGCACCCGCCAGTCGTCCGGGGCTGCGGCGATCGGCACGCCGTCGCGCTGGAAGATGCCCAGGCGCACGCCGTACAGGTCGTGGTAGCGGCGGACCTCGGCGTCGATCGCGCGCTGCCGGCTGAGGTCGCCCGGGGCGGGTTCCGGTTCGCCCTTGCGCGCCGAGTCGGCGGCGCCGGAGGTGGGCAGGTCCTGGGCGAGGCGGGCGGCGTCGTCGAGCCGGTCGACGACCACCTTGGTCTGCTCGGCCGCCGCGACCGCCGCCGCGAGCGGCAGCCCCAGGGCGGCCAGGACGCAGAGCATGAGGGCGATCAGGATGCCGAGGAGGCGGGTGCGCACGTGCGGTCAGTGCTCCGCGGGGGCGGGCGGGGCCGGTTCGGCCGCGGCGGGCGTCGGACGGTCGGGGATCAGCCGGTAGCCGACCCCGCGCACGGCCTCGACCAGGCCGGGCAGCGCCAGCTTGTTGCGCAGCGAGCCGATGTGCACCTCCAGGGTGCGCCCGTTGCCCTCCCAGCCGCTGCGCCAGACCTCGCTGAAGATCTGCTCGCGCCGGTAGACCACGCCCGGGCTCTGGGCGAGCAGTGCGAGCAGGTCGAACTCCTTGCGGGTGAGCGGCACGTCGCGGCCGTCCACGCTGACCCGGCGGCGCTCCCGGTCGATCCGGATGCCGCGGGACTCCAGTGGGCCGCGCTGCTGCGGCACGGCGTCGGGCGCGGGCACCGACACCGCGGCGGGGGCGGCGCCGCGGCGGGCCACGGCGTGGATGCGGGCGAGCAGCTCGCCCATGTCGTACGGCTTGGTGACGTAGTCGTCGGCGCCCAGGTTGAGGCCGTGGATCCGGGAGCGAACGTCGGCGCGGGCGGTGACCATGATCACCGGCACGCCGCTGCCGGCCCTGATCCGGCTGCACACCTCGAAGCCGTCGCGGTCGGGCAGCCCGAGGTCGAGCAGCACCACGCGGTACGGCTCGTTGCCGTCCGGCACCAGGGCGTCCAGCGCCTCGTGCCCGCTGCGGGCGTGCCGGACCTGGAAGCCGTGCCGGCCCAGCACCGCGACCAGCGCGGCGGCCACGCGTTCGTCGTCCTCGACGAGCAGCAGTCGCATCCTGTTCTCCTCCTTCCCCCACGTGATCACCGGTGATCACCGGGCCGATCCGTCAGGTCCCGGTCCTGCGCAGTATGGGCCAGTGAACGGCCCGGCGCCAGGTTCGACCGCGCACCGGGCTCGTGGGGAACGGGGAGCACCGGAGCGGATTCCCGCTGTGACATGCCCCGTCGGCGCCCGCGCGAACAGCGCGTGGGCGGCGTGTGGCCGTTTCGTGATCCTCAAGTTCCGCTCAGATCGGCTGACGGCGCGCGGTCACGGCTCCTATGGTCGGCCCACCGGGGGCCCGCGGCTCCGCCGGCCGCGGCCCCCGGATCTCGTACCACCACTGCCTCCCAAGGGAGTTGAGACTTCTCGGGCAGGCTCTATTCGACGACAGAGGGAGCAGGCGCGATGACCGAGAGCCCGGTCGAGGACTCCACCCCCGCAGCCGCCCCGCTGGTCGTGCTGAGCAACGTCAACAAGCACTACGGCGCGCTGCACGTGCTGCAGGACATCGATCTCAGGATCGGCCAGGGCGAGGTGGTCGTGCTGATCGGCCCGTCCGGTTCGGGCAAGTCGACGCTCTGCCGGACGATCAACCGGCTGGAGACGATCGACTCCGGCACGATCACCATCGACGGCCGGCCGCTGCCCGAGGAGGGAAAGGAGCTGGCCAGGCTGCGCGCCGAGGTCGGCATGGTGTTCCAGAGCTTCAACCTGTTCGCGCACAAGACCGTGCTGGAGAACGTGGTCATCGGCCAGGTGAAGGTGCGCAAGGTGCCCCGCCCGCAGGCCGAGAAGACCGCCCGGGGGCTGCTGGAGCGGGTCGGCGTCGGCGCGCAGGCGGACAAGTTCCCGGCCCAGCTCTCCGGCGGCCAGCAGCAGCGCGTGGCGATCGCCCGGGCGCTGGCGATGAAGCCCAAGGTGATGCTCTTCGACGAGCCCACCTCGGCGCTGGACCCGGAGATGGTCAACGAGGTGCTGGAGGTCATGCGCCAGCTGGCCGCGGACGGCATGACGATGGTCGTGGTCACCCACGAGATGGGCTTCGCCCGCTCCGCCGCCAACCGGGTGCTGTTCATGGCCGACGGAAGGATCGTCGAGCAGAACACCCCGGACGCCTTCTTCACCGCGCCGCGCTCCGACCGCGCCAAGGACTTCCTCTCGAAGATCCTCCACCACTGACGCTTCGAGACCAGGGGGGCCGCCACCGGCAACGGTGCCGGCCGGCCCTGCCCGTGCACGACTTCCAGACGCCAGAGCCCGGTTGACACCGCGGCCCAGCCCCAGGAGAACCCTCATGAGGACTTCCCGCACCCTCGCCGTCGCGCTCTGTGCCGTCGCGCTCACCGCCACCGCCGCCTGCGGCAAGGACGGCACCCCCGGCGCCACCGCCGCGAGCAGCGGCGCCGCCGCCCCGAAGCTGCCGAGCTACACCGTCAAGACCGACGTCAAGATCGACTCCGCGGTCCTCGCCGAGGCCAGGAAGCGCGGCCAGCTGATCATCGGCGCCAAGGCCGACCAGCCGAACCTCGGCTGGGAGGACGTCGCCAGCGGCGACCGCAGCGGCTTCGACATCGAGATCGCCAAGATGATCGCCGCCGACCTCGGCTTCACCCCGCAGCAGATCAAGTGGCAGACCCTGGTCTCCTCGCAGCGCGAGCCGGCCATCGCCAAGGGCCAGATCGACCTCTACGTCGGCACCTACAGCATCAACGACGAGCGCAAGAAGAGCGTCTCCTTCGCCGGCCCGTACTACATCGCCGGCCAGGACCTGCTGGTGAGGGCCGACAACACCTCGATCACCGGCCCGGAGAGCACCAGCGGCAAGAACGTCTGCACCGCCACCGGCTCGACCTCGATCAAGAACATCCAGCAGTACAACCCGAAGGTCACGCAGTTCGACACCTACTCGGCCTGCGTCGAGAAGCTGCTGTCCAACGAGGTCGACGCGGTCACCACCGACGACGCGATCCTCAAGGGCTACGCCTCCAAGTACGCCCCCAAGCTCAGGGTGGTCGGCAAGCCGTTCACCAAGGAGAACTACGGCGTCGGCCTCAACAAGGACGACAAGGCGCTGCGGGACGCCATCAGCGACGCCCTCAAGGCCCACGAGGACAACGGCGACTGGAAGAAGGCCTACGACGCGACCCTGGGCGCCTCCGGCTCCCCGGCGCCGGACGTCCCGGCCCTCGAGCGCTACTGATCCGCCCGCCGTACGTCGATTCCCGACCATGAACTGAGAGGAGGGCCGCCGGATGGGGTTCCTGTTCGAGGACGACAACTTCGCGTTGTTCCGCGACGGCTTCCTACAGACGATCGAGGTGAGCGCGCTCAGCGCTCTGCTCGCCCTGCTGCTGGGCACCCTGCTGGCGGCCTTCCGGGTCTCCCCGGTGCCCGTCCTGCGCGCCTTCGGCACCGCCTGGGTGACGCTCTTCCGCAACACCCCGCTGACCCTGCTGTTCTTCGCCGTCACCTTCGGCCTGCCGCCGCTGGGCGTGCACTTCAGCCACCTGGTGTTCGCGGTGCTGGCGCTCGGCGGGTACACCGCCTCGTTCGTCTGCGAGGTGATCCGCTCCGGCATCAACACCGTGCCGCTCGGCCAGGCGGAGGCCGCCCGCAGCCTCGGCATGACCTTCGGCCAGACCCTCACCCTGGTCGTCCTGCCGCAGGCGGCCCGGACCGTCCTGGGCCCGATGAGCAGCGTGTTCATCGCCCTGCCCAGGAACTCGGCGATCGCCGGCGCGTTCAGCGTCCCCGAGCTGTACAGCGCCCAGCAGACCTTCTCCGAGCGCGGCTACTCGATCTTCGCCATCTTCTTCTGGGTGGCCTGCGCCTACCTGCTGATCAGCGCGACGGTCGCCTCGTTCTTCCGCTTCCTGGAATCCCGACTGGCGGTGGCCCGATGAGCATTCTCAACCGTCAGGCTTCGTCGAGTGTCCTCTACGACGCCCCCGGCCCGAGGGCCCGGACCCGGTACCGCGCGTTCGGCGTCCTCGCGGTGCTCGGCATCGCCGGTCTCCTCTGGTACGTCTTCAGCGCGCTGAACGACAACGGCCAGTTCGACCCCGGCCTCTGGGACGCCTTCCAGTACACCTTCGTCCAGCAGCGGATCGTGGACGGCCTGCTGGCCACTCTGGAGGCCTTCGGTCTGGCCGCGCTGTTCTCCCTCGCCCTGGGCGCCCTGCTGGCGGCCGGTCAGCTCTCCGACCACCGGCCGGTCCGCTGGGCCTGTACGGCCTTCACCCAGTTCTTCCGGGCGATGCCGCTGCTGATCCTGATCGTCGGGCTCTACTACGCCTTCTTCGCCCAGGAGCCGATGTGGGCGCTGGTGCTCGGCCTCACCCTCTACAACGGGGCGGTCCAGGCCGAGATCATCCGCAGCGGTGTCAACGCCGTCCCGCGCGGCCAGGGCGAGGCGGCGTACGGGCTCGGCATGCGCAAGACCCAGGTGATGATGTCCATCCTGGTGCCGCAGGCCGTCCGCTCGATGCTGCCCTCGATGATCGGCCAGCTGGTCGTCACCCTCAAGGACACCTCGCTCGGCTTCATCATCACCTACCACGAGCTGCTGTTCGTCGGTAAGGCGATCGCCAGTCAGCCGATCAACGCCGCGGGCTTCCCCTACATCCCCGTGGTGCTCGTGATCGGTCCCATCTACATCGCGATGTGCCTGCTGTTGACCGCGCTCGCACGCTGGATCGAAGCACGTGGCCGTCGCGGCGCGAACCGGCGCACTTCAGCTGCTGCTTGACGGACACGCAGGTGAACTGTTGCATTGCTGTTCGTGACACCTCCCGGGAGCATCCACGCGGCATATGCGGCAGCCGTAACTGACGCCGGCCGATCGGCCGGTTCGTGCCCGGAGGTTCCCTCATGGACCCGGTGATCGTGGTCGGGGCCGGACCGGTCGGTCTGGCCCTGGCCCTCGCCCTGGCCCGGCACGAGGTGCCGACCGTCGTCCTGGACGAGGGCTCCGGGCTCTGTCCCGAGGGCCCGCGCAGCCTCGTCCTCGGCGCCGACACCGCCGCCTTCCTGACCCGGATCGGGTACCCGCGGGCGGTCTCGGACTCCGCGCTGTGGGACTCCTTCGCCGTCTGGCGCCGCCGCCAGGAGGTGCTGCGGATCGACCTCACCGACTCGCCCACCTTCCACCTGCCCCAGCACCGCCTCCAGCGCGGGCTGCGCGACGCCCTGACCGGCACCCCGCTGATCAAGCTGGTCCCGCTCAACCGGGTCGTCGAGCTCGAACAGGACCGGGACGGCGTCAGCGTCCGCACCATGGGCACCCAGGACGGCTCCACCACCTGGTGGCGCGGCAGCCACCTGGTCGGCTGCGACGGCGCCAGGTCCGCCGTCCGCAAGCTCCTGAAGATCCGTTTCCCCGGCCGCCCGGCGGTCGACCGCAACGCCATCGCCACCGTCCGGGTCGACCTGCCCTTCGACGGCGCCCGGCTGCACCGCGAGCCCCCGTGGCGGGGCGACCGCGAGGCCTCCGCCCGTCCGCTGCCGGACGGCGTCTGGCGGCTCGACTGGCGGCTGCCCCCCGGCCGTCCCGCCGCCACCGAGACGGTCGACCCGCACGCCACCTGGCCCGGCATCGTCACCGGCGACACCCTGCTCACCCGGGTCACCTCCACCCTCACCGGCTGGTGCGGCGAGCTGCCCCGATTCGAACTGCTGGCCGCCGCCGACCACACGGCCCAGCAGCGGCTCGCCGCCCGCTTCCGGGCCGGCCGCTGCTTCCTCGCCGGCGACGCCGCCCACCTGCACGGCGCGCTCGGCATGCAGAACCTCTCGGACGGGCTGCGCGACGCCGACAACCTCGCCTGGCGGCTCGCCCTCGCCTGGCACCTCCACCCCGGCGGCCCGCAGCCCGGCGGCTCGCTGCTGGACGGTTACGAGGCCGAGCGGCGCGGGGCGGTCGGCGCCCGGCTGCGCGCGGTCGACCAGTCCATGCCGCTGCTGCGCCCACTGCGCGGCTGGCAGCAGACCCGGCGCTCGCTGCTGGTGGGCGGCTTCCGCAAGCACGCCCCGCTGCTCGCCGACGGCCAGCTCGGCACCGGCCGGTTCGGCGGCGCGCCCGCCTACCCGGCGGCGCCCCCCGGCGTCCCGGGCCGGGTCCCGGTGCAGCGCGGCACGCGCGGCACCACCTCGCTCAGCGAGCTGCTGCCCCCCACCGCCCCCGGCGTGCTCGTCCCGGACCTGCCGGTGCTCGCCGACGACGGCACCCCCGACCACCTGCATGCCCGGCTCGGCGCCACCTTCCTGCTGCTGCTGGTCGCCCCCGGCACCACCGTCTGGTCCTCCGAGCACTGGCTCGGCGCCGGCCTGATGCCCCGCCTCGCGGAGGTCGCCGCCGCGCTGCCCGTCCCCGCCGAGGTGCTGGTCACCGAGGACTACCCGGGCGCCGGCCCGCACACCGTCCTGCTGATCCGCCCGGACGGTCATCTGGTCGGCGCCACCCAGGGCGCCGTCGCCGAGGACCTGCTCGCCCTCGCCGACCGCGCCCGCGGCGGCCCGGCCACGCTCACCCGGGTGCCCGACCCGGCCGAGCAGCCCGCGCCGCAGCAGGTGGACTCCCCGAGCCGGGGCATCTCCTAGGGTCCGACGACTCCCGCCGCGCGCTGATCCGACTCGAATCGTCGGACGCGCCCTAACCGGCCACGGCCGTGGCCCGGCTCTCGCGGACCACCGTCACCTGGATCCGGCCCGGATAGGTCAACTCGGTGGAGACCTGGCGGGCCACCTCGCGGGCGATCAGCTCCGCGCCGAGGTCGTCCACCGCGTCCGGACGGACCATCACCCGGACCTCGCGGCCGGCCTGCATCGCGTACACCTCGGCCACGCCCTCGTGCGAGCGCGCGATCTCCTCCAGCCGCGCCAGCCGCCGGACGTACAGCTCCAGCGACTCCTTGCGCGCGCCCGGCCGGCCGCCCGAGCAGCCGTCCGCGGCCTGGGTGAGCGCGGCCGTCACGGTGCGGGGCTCGACCTCGTTGTGGTGGGCGGCGATCGCGTGCACCACCTCGGGGGACTCCCCGTACCGCCGGGCGAGCTCCGCGCCGACGGCCGCGTGGCTGCCCTCGGACTCGTGGCTGAGCGCCTTGCCGATGTCGTGCAGCAGCGCCGCGCGCCGCACCGGCTCCGGGTCCACCCCGAGCTCGGCGGCCATCATCCCGGCCAGGTGCGCGGACTCCAGCAGGTGTCCGAGCACGTTCTGCCCGTACGAGGTCCGGTAGCGCAACGCGCCCAGGGTGCGGACGAGTTCGGGGTGCATCCCGCCGACCCGGGCGTCCAGCAGGGCGTCCTCACCGGCCCGGACGCAGCGCTGCTCGACCTCCTCACGGCTGCGCTCGTGCAGGTGCTCGATCCGGTTCGGGTGGATCCGGCCGTCCTCGACCAGCTGCTCCAGGGTGAGCCGGGCGGTCTCCCGGCGGACCGGGTCGAAGCAGGACAACTGCACCGACTCGGGAGTGTCGTCGACGATCAGGTTCACGCCGGTGACCGCCTCGAAGGCGCGGATGTTGCGGCCCTCGCGGCCGATGATCCGACCCTTCATGTCCTCGTTCGGCAGTCGGAGGACGGTGACGGCGCTCTCCGCGGTCTGCTCCGTCGCCAGCCGCTGGATCGCCCCGGCGATGATGTCCCGGGCCCGGCGCCCGCCCTCCTCCTTGGCCTCGCGCTCGATCTCCCGGACGGTGACCGCGGCCTCCCGCCGGGCCGACTGCTCGGCCTCCCGCAGGAGTTCGGCGCGGGCCTGCTCGGCGGAGAGCCCGGCAGCGCGCTCCAGTGCCGCCACCCGGCGGGTGACCAGCGTCTCGGCCTCACTCCGGGAACGCTCCAACTCGGCGGAGCGCTCCGCCAGTTCGTCCTCCCGGCGGCGCAGCCTGCGCAGTTCCTCGGCCACGCCCTCCTCGCGGCGGGCGATTTCGGCCCGCTGCCGGGCGGTCTGTTCCTCGGCCCACCGGCGGGCCTGCTCGGCCTCGGCGAGCGCGCTGCGCCGGGCCGCCTGGAGCCGCCTGATGATCAGCCCGGCGGCCACCACGAGCACCAGCAGGAGGAACGCGGCCGATCCGGCGACCGAAACCGGCGAGCCGCTCGGACCGGTGCCAGCCGAGATCCCCATTGCCGCCCACTCCCCCGTCGCCGCGCGGGCCGCCGTCCGGAGGCGCCCCGGGCACTGAAGGCGAGGCTAGGTGGGGGTCACGAAACGGTCAAGAGTTGACCCGGCTCACCCCAAGAAGCCTACAAAACTGCCACTACTCCCGACCTGACGGTTCACTCGACTCCTCCTCCAGCGCACTGCGCACCACCCGGAACGCCAGCCCCTCGGAGTAGCCGCGCCGCGCCAGCATCCCGACCAGCCGCCGGGTGCGCACCTGTGTGTCCAGCCCACGGGTGGACCGCAGCTTGCGCTCGACCAAAGCCCGGGCCGCGTCCGTCTCGTCGTCGTGGTCGAGCTGGGCGACGGCCTGCTCGACCAGGTCGGCGGCGACGCCCTTGGTGCGCAGTTCCTGGGCCAGCGCCCGCCGGGACAGGCCCCGGACGGCGTGCCGGGACTCCACCCAGGCTGCGGCGAAGGCCGCGTCGTCGATCAGCCCGACCTCTTCGAGCCGGGTGAGCACCTCGTCGGCGACCTCGTCCGGGACCTGCCGTTTGCGCAGGGCGTCGGCGAGCTGTTTGCGGGTCTTGGCGGCGCCGGTCAGCAGCCGCAGGCAGACGTCCCGGGCACGGGTCTCCGGATCGACCGACTCCTCGGCCTGCTTGCGGGAGGTACGGCCGGCGCCCTCCTCCCCGGACGGCCCGGCGGCGGAACGGCCCCGACGCGCGCCACGGCGGGAGGCCGAGGCGGCCACACCCCCGTGACCGGCCGCCTCGTCCCCGCCCCGGCCGCTCTCCACGGCCGCCGGTGTCGAAGCGGTTCCGGCCGCTTCAGATTCCTCGGCCGCCACGGCCGAGCGCCGCCGCCGACGGCCGGTGGGCAGCTCGGAGGCGGAGACCAGGCCGAGCGCCTCGACCGAGGCCTCCGCCGGCTCCGGCCCGGGCGCCGCGCCGCGCACCGGCCGGGCCGGAGCCCGGTCGAACTCCGGCTCGGAGCCGGATGCCCATTGCGTGGTGGACTGACGGCCGCGCCGGGAGCGCGATCCCCGGGGCTTCGCGGCCACCGGCTCCGGTTCCTCCGCGACCGCGGCGAACCAGTCCGGCGGCCCGTGGTCGTCGTCCTCCGGGCTGCCGATGCCCACCGTGTCGTACTGCGTCAACGGCTCAGGCCTTGGCCGCCGCCGTCTTCTTCGCCGCGGCCGTCTTGGTGGCGGTCGCGGTGATCGGCTTGGCGGCGCCGTCGGCGGCGGCCTCCGCCCCGCCCTCGGCCGGCTCCTCCAGCTTCGGGCCGATGCCGAGCTTGCCCTTGATCTTTCGCTCGATCTCGTCGGCGAGCTGCGGGTTGTCCCGCAGGAAGTTGCGGGCGTTCTCCTTGCCCTGGCCGAGCTGGTCGCCCTCGTAGGTGTACCAGGCGCCCGACTTGCGGATGAAGCCGTGCTCCACGCCCATGTCGATCAGGCCGCCCTCGCGGCTGATGCCCACGCCGTAGAGGATGTCGAACTCGGCCTGCTTGAACGGCGCGGCGACCTTGTTCTTGACCACCTTGACGCGGGTGCGGTTGCCGACCGCCTCGGTGCCGTCCTTCAGGGTCTCGATCCGGCGGATGTCGAGGCGGACCGAGGCGTAGAACTTCAGCGCCCGGCCACCGGTCGTGGTCTCCGGCGAACCGAACATCACGCCGATCTTCTCGCGCAGCTGGTTGATGAAGATCGCGGTGGTGTTCGACTGGTTCAGCGCACCGGCGATCTTGCGCAGCGCCTGGCTCATCAGCCGGGCCTGGAGACCGACGTGCGAGTCACCCATCTCGCCCTCGATCTCGGCGCGCGGGACGAGCGCCGCGACCGAGTCGATGATCACCAGGTCGATCGCGCCGGAGCGGATCAGCATGTCGGTGATCTCCAGCGCCTGCTCACCGGTGTCCGGCTGGCTGACCAGCAGGGCGTCGGTGTCCACGCCGAGCTTCTTGGCGTACTCCGGGTCGAGCGCGTGCTCCGCGTCGACGAACGCGACCGTGCCGCCGGCCTTCTGGGCGTTGGCGGCCAGGTGCAGGGTCAGGGTGGTCTTACCGGAGGACTCGGGGCCGTAGATCTCGATCACTCGGCCGCGCGGGATGCCGCCGACCCCGAGGGCGACGTCCAGGGCGGTGGACCCGGTGGAGATCACCTCGACCGGCTCGTTGGCCTTCTCGCCGAGGCGCATCACCGAGCCCTTGCCGAACTGCCGCTCGATCTGGGCGAGAGCGGTCTCCAGGGCCTTCTCGCGGTCCGTACCTGCCATGGCTTTTTCCCTCGGGTTCTGTGCTGTGCGCTTCATCGTCCTCGACGCTAGCGCGTCCCACTGACAAACGAGCCCGACCGGGCTCGGCCTGTGGAAAACTCCTCGCCGGAGAGTACAAAGAACATCTGTTCGATTCAAGCGTCGCACGTCCGGGCCACGCCGCCCCCGAGGACACCCCGGGAACGGCGCCCCGCGTCACTCCCCGCGCCTCCCGTCCCCGCCGACCATCCGGCGCAGCCGCCGGGCCGCCTCCCGGCGCAGCTCCCGCCGGACCCGCCGCTGCTCTCCCCGGTCGATCCGCGGATCGGTGGCCACCTCGTACCGCCGCACGTACGTCCCCACGAACCCCTGGAGCGTCGCCGCCGCCGGGATCGCGATCAGCGCGCCCACCGCACCGAGCAGCGCCGCGCCCGCGATCACCGAGCCGAAGGCCACGGCCGGGTGCACGTCCACCGTCCGCGCGGTGATCCGCGGGTGCAGCAGGTAGTTCTCGATCTGCTGGTAGACCACCACGAAGACCAGCACCCAGAGCGCGTCCACCGGCTCCACGGTCAGCGCCACCAGGACCGGCAGCGCCCCCGCCAGATAGGTCCCGATGGTCGGCACGAACTGCGACATGACGCCGACCCAGACCGCCAGCGCCGCCGCGTACGGCAGGTCCAGCAGCTCGAACACCACCCAGTGCCCGATGGCCGACGCCACCGCGAGCAGCGCCCGGGAGTACAGGTAGCCGCCGGTCTTGGCGAGCGCGATCTCCCAGGCCCGCAGCACCTCGCCCTGCTTCGCGGGCGGCAGCAGCGAACAGACCGTCCGTCGCACCCGTGGGCCCTCGGCGGTGAAGTAGAAGGTGAACAGCCCGACGGTGAAGGCCTGGAAGAGCCCGCCGATCACGGTGGACGAGACGCCCCAGACGTTGTCGGCGGCCTGCTGGGCGTAGTTCTCGATGGTGCCGGAGTCCTTGAGCAACCGTTTCTGCAACTCGCCCAGCGAGACGTCCTGGTGGAAGGTCCGGTTGATCCAGCCGATCAGGTTGTCGACCAGGTGCGGCAGGTCACCGGCGATCTTCGCCACCTGGTCGACCAGCAGCGTGCCGAGCGCGGCGAGGAAGCCCACCACCGCGACCCCGACCGCCACGAACACCAGGAAGGTCCCCACCCCCCGGCGCACCCCCCGCGCCGCCATCCGGTCCACGGCCGGCTCCAGCGCCAGCGAGAGGAAGAAGGACACCAGCAGCATCACGAACAGGTCGATCAGCTGCCGGAACGCCCAGTCGGCGAGCTGGAACAGCCCCACCAGCAGCAGGAACAGCACCATCGCCCGCGGCAGCCAGCGCGGCATCCCGCCGCCCCACAGCCCCCCACCCGCCGGAGCGCCGTCCGCCCCCCGCTCCACCCCGTCCGTATTCTTCTGTTCTGCGCTACTTGTCACCCGAACAGTCTGTCCCATGCCGCCCGGGCGCCGGCACTCAGCGCAGCACGCCGGAGACGCCCTGGGTGTCGCAGACCACGCGCCAGACGTCCTTGGCCTCCCAGCCCGCCTCCAGCGCCTGCCGCACCGTCCGCCCGCCCAACTCGCTCATCACGTGGTCGGTCGCGAACGACTCCGCGTACGCCTCCCCGAAGTGCGCGTGCATCCGTCGCCAGAACTCCGTCAGCCTCATGCCCCCAAGTATCCCGGACCGGGCCCACCGGCCCCCGGCCGTCGACACGGACCCGGCCTCGATACCGGGGACCGCCTCCGGGAAGTCCTGGTGGACGGCGAGGCCCGCGCGCCCGCACGAGAACCCACCCCGCCGTCACCGTCAGCCTCACGGCACCCCCGCCCTCCCGAGAGCCCCGCCCCCGAACCCCCACCCCGCCGGTCAACGGGGCACCACCACCAACCCCGCCCCGAAGTACTGCCGCTCCCCGCACCCGAGAGGCCCCGCAGGACACCCCGAAGCCGCCGCCCCCGCCAGCATCCCCGCCAGCCCGTCCGACCCCAGCTCCGGATGCAACGCCGCCGCCACCGCCACCGCCCCGGTCACGTGCGCGGCCGCCATCGAGGTCCCCGCCAGCGCCGCGTACTGCCCTGCCGGCCAGTCGGAGACGATCGCCCCCTGCGGCCCGCCGTCCGGTTCGCCCCCCGGTGCAGCCAGCGAGACCCGCCCGCGCCCGTAGTTGGAGTAGCCGGCCGGGCGCCCGTCCCGGTTGACCGCGGTGACGGTGACCACCCCGGGCAGCTCGCCGGGCAGCCTCACGCACTCGGTGCCCAGGTGACGGACGGGGGCGGGCCCCGAGACCCGGTCGTTGGGGCTCCGCTCGTCTGTCCGCGAGGCGCCGAGGTCCTGCCCGTCGTTGCCCGCCGAGGCGACCACCACCGCGCCCTTCCGCTGCGCGTACCCGGCGGCCCGCCCGACGGCCGCGATCAGCGCGGCCTGGTCCCGGTCCTCGGGACAGTTGTACTTCCACGGGTCGGCGAAGTAGCTGTTGTTGATCGCCTTGGCCCCGTGGTCGGCGGCCCAGAGCATGCCGCAGACGATGTTCTCCGCGTAGTACTGCCCGAGTGGCCCGAGCAGCCGGACGGCGGCGATCCGCACGCCCGGCGCGACCCCGGTGACGCCGTGGCCGTCCCGGGTGGCGCCGACGATCCCGGCGACGTGCGTGCCGTGGCCGCTCTCGGTCACCCCGGCGTCCGGCCGCCAGGCGCCGGTGCGGGCATCGGGCCGGCCGTCCGCACAGGAGGCGGAGGCCTTCGGGTCGACGGCGGCGCGCAGGTCCGGGTGGGTGTCGTCGACCCCGGAGTCCAGGACCGCGACCAGCACCTTGTGCAGCGCCTCGGCGCTCGGCACGACGCCCGCGGACACCACCGACGCGTCTCCCACCCGAGCGGCGGCGCCCGCGAGCATGGCCAGGTTCCAGGCGCCACCCTCCCCCGGATCGGGCACCGTCGCGGTCCCCCCGTCCATCCGGTCACCGCCCCTCCCGCCGCCCGTCCGGCCCCCCGTGGCCGGACCCGCCGTGAAGTACCCCGCGCCCACCACCGTCCGCGGCGGCGCGACCACCGGCGCGGTCCTGGTCGCCCCGACGGCGGCGATCCCGGGCCGGGCCCGCAACCGGTCGGCGAACGGGCCGGTCGCGTACGCCAGCACGGCCCCGATCTGCGGGTACTCCTGGAGCACCTGCCCGCCCGCCGCCCGGCTCTCCGCCCCGGCCCGGGCCGCTCCGGCGGCGTCCTCGTCCTCGGCCAGCACCAGGTAGCTGAGGTAGGCCCGTCCCGGCCCGGACACGTACGGGACGGCGCCACCCCCGACGAGCGCCGTGAGCAGCATCGCGACCAGTGCCCGGGCGGGCCCGCGGACCCGGCGGCGCCGGGCGACGCGGGCGGGCCCGCCCCCCGGGTACGCCTGCGCCATCGCACGGCCTCCGCTCGTCGGTCCGGTGGGTCACGGGGTGGATCGGCTGGGTCTCGGGTGGATCAAGCTTCCGATTCATCACCATATGAGCGGATTGTTATTTCTGCTCCCCAGCTTGCATCCCTCCCCCGGAACCTCCGCCCGCACGTCCCCCGACACCTCCGCTCACCCCCACGTGTCAGTCCCACCCGGCACCATGGGGGCATGGCGCCCCCACAACCGACCCCGCCCGCCGAAGACCCCCTGGCCGGATTCGCCCCGGCCACCCGGGCCTGGTTCACCGGCGCCTTCTCCGCCCCCACCGCCGCCCAGGCCGAGGCCTGGCAGGCCATCCAGCGGGAGACGGACGTCCTGGTGGTCGCCCCCACCGGCTCCGGCAAGACGCTGGCCGCCTTCCTCTCCGCCCTCGACCGGCTCAGCAGCACCCCCGCCCCCGCCGGGCCCAAGCGCCGCTGCCGGGTCCTCTACGTCTCACCGCTCAAGGCCCTCGCGGTGGACGTCGAACGGAACCTGCGCGCCCCGCTGGCCGGCCTGCGCCAGGCCGCCGTCCGGCTCGGCCTGGCGGAGCCCGAGGTCCAGGTCGCCATCCGCTCCGGCGACACCCCGGCCGCCGACCGCCGCCGCTTCGCGACCCACCCGCCGGACATCCTGATCACCACCCCCGAGTCGCTGTTCCTGCTGCTCACCTCCGCCTCCCGGGAGGCCCTGCGCGGCGTGGACACGGTGATCCTGGACGAGGTGCACGCGGTCGCCGGCACCAAGCGCGGTGCCCACCTCGCCCTCAGCCTGGAGCGGCTGGACGAGCTGCTGGACCGCCCGGCCCGCCGGATCGGCCTGTCCGCCACGGTCCGCCCGGTCGAGGAGGTGGCCCGCTTCCTCAGCCCGCAGCGCGGCGCCGCCGTGGTCCAGCCCGCCGCCGCCAAGGACTTCGACCTCTCGGTGGTCGTCCCCGTCCCCGACCTCGACGACCTGCCCGCCGCCCCGGCCACCGGCGGCGCCGCCGGCAGCGACCCGCAGCGGCAGGCGTCGATCTGGCCTCACGTCGAGGAGCGGATCGTCGACCTGGTCGAGGCGCACCGCTCGACCATCGTCTTCGCCAACTCCCGCCGGCTGGCCGAGCGGCTGTGCAACCGGCTGAACGAGATCGCCCACGAGCGCTCCACCGGCACCGCCCTCCCCGAGGCGCACGCCCCGGCCGAGCTGATGGGCGGCTCGGGCACGGCCAAGGGCGCGCCCCAGGTCATCGCCCGGGCCCACCACGGCTCCGTCTCCAAGGAGCAACGCGCGCTCGTCGAGGAGGAGTTGAAGGCCGGCCGGCTGCCCGCCGTGGTCGCCACCTCCAGCCTGGAGCTGGGCATCGACATGGGCGCCGTCGAGCTGGTCGTCCAGGTCGAGTCCCCGCCCTCGGTCGCCTCCGGCCTGCAACGGGTCGGCCGGGCCGGCCACCAGGTCGGCGCCGTCTCCACCGGCGTCTTCTTCCCCAAGTACCGGGGCGACCTGGTGCAGTCCGCCGTGGTCACCGAGCGGATGCGGGCCGGCCGGATCGAGGCGCTGCGCATCCCGCGCAACCCGCTGGACGTGCTCGCCCAGCAACTGGTCGCGATGACGGCCCTGGACGCCTGGCCGGTGGACGAGCTGCTCGCCGTGGTCCGCCGCGCCGCGCCCTTCGCGACCCTCCCGCAGTCCGCCTTCGACGCCGTGCTCGACATGCTGGCCGGCCGCTACCCCTCGGACGCCTTCGCCGAGTTGCGCCCCCGCCTGGTGTGGGACCGGGTGGCCGGCACGGTGACCGGCCGCCCCGGCGCCCAGCGACTGGCCGTCACCTCCGGCGGCACCATCCCCGACCGCGGCCTGTTCGGCGTCTTCATCGCCGGCACCACCGCGTCCGACGCAGGGACGAACAAGAAGGGCGGCGGCCGCGTCGGAGAGCTCGACGAGGAGATGGTCTACGAGTCCCGCGTCGGCGACGTCTTCACCCTCGGCACCACCTCCTGGCGGATCGAGGAGATCACCCACGACAAGGTGCTGGTCACCCCCGCCCCCGGCGTCCCCGGCCGGCTCCCGTTCTGGAAGGGCGACACCCTCGGCCGCCCGCTCGAACTCGGCCGCGCCCTCGGCGCGTTCACCCGCGAGCTGGGCGGCATGCGGCCCGAGGCCGCCACCGATCGCCTCAAGCAGGCCGGCCTGGACGACTGGGCGGCCGCCAACCTGCTGGACTACCTGGCCGAGCAGCGCGCCGCCTGCGGCCACCTCCCGGACGACCGCACCATCGTGGTCGAGCGCTTCCGGGACGAGCTCGGCGACTGGCGGATCGTCATCCACTCCCCGTTCGGCGCCCAGGTGCACGCCCCCTGGGCGCTCGCCCTCGGTGCCCGGCTGCGCGAGAAGCACGGCCTGGACCCGCAGGTCATGCACGCCGACGACGGCATCGTGCTCCGCCTGCCCGACGCCGACCTGTTCGGCCTCGACTTCGATCTCGGCAGCCCGTCGGAGCAGTCGAGCCCGGACGAAGCCCCCGTCGGCGCCGACGCCGCCCTGTTCGACCCCGGCGAGATCGAGCAGCTGGTCACCGACCAGGTCGGCGGCTCCGCCCTGTTCGCCTCCCGCTTCCGCGAGTGCGCCGGCCGCGCCCTGCTGCTCCCCCGCCGCAACCCCGGCCGCCGCACCCCGCTCTGGCAGCAGCGCCGGCGCGCCGCCCAACTCCTCGAAGTCGCCTCCGAGTACGGCTCGTTCCCGATCGTCCTGGAGGCCGTCCGGGAGTGCCTGCAGGACGTCTTCGACGTCCCCGGCCTGGTCGAGCTGATGGGCGATCTGGAGTCCCGCGCCGTCCGCCTGGTCGAGGTCACCACCCCCGAGCCCTCGCCGTTCGCCCGCTCACTGCTGTTCGGCTACGTCGCCCAGTTCCTCTACGAGGGCGACTCCCCGCTCGCCGAGCGCCGCGCCGCCGCCCTCTCGCTCGACTCCCGGCTGCTGTCCGAACTCCTCGGCCAGGCCGAGCTGAGCGAATTGCTCGACCCCCAGGTGCTCACCGAGCTGGAGGCCGAACTCCAGCGCCTCACCCCCGAGCGCCGGATCAAGGACGCCGAGGGCGTCGCCGACGCCCTGCGCCTGCTCGGCCCGCTCACCGAGGCCGAGTTGACCCTCCGCGGGGCCGAGCCGCTCTGGGCCCTGGAGCTGGAGGCGGCCCGCCGGGTGATCCAGGTCCGGATCGCGGGCGAGCAGCGCTGGGCCGCGATCGAGGACGCCGGACGGCTGCGCGACGCGCTGGGCACGCCCCTGCCGGTCGGCGTCCCGGAGGCCTTCACCGAGCCGGTCAAGGACCCGCTGGGCGATCTGATCGCCCGCCACGCCCGCACCCACGGCCCGTTCACCGCCGCCGAGGCCGCCGACCGCTACGGCCTGGGCACCGCCGTGGTCACCGGCACCCTGCACCGCCTGACCGCCGCAGGCCGCCTGGTCCAGGGCCAGTACCTCCCACCCGCCGCCCGCCACCGCCCTTCACCGGAAGCGCTTCGCGCTGCCCCTCCCGGGCACACCGCCCCCGAGTGGTGCGACGCCGAGGTGCTGCGCCGGCTGCGCCGCCGCTCGCTGGCCGCCCTGCGCCAGGAGGTCGAGCCGGTCCCGCCGCGCGCCCTGGCCGCCTTCCTGCCTCAGTGGCAGCACCTGGCCGGCCACCGACTGCGCGGCCCGGACGGCCTGCTGCGGGTGATCGAGCAGCTCCAGGGCACCGCCCTGCCCGCCTCCGCGCTGGAGAAGCTGATCCTCCCGGCCCGGCTCGCCGACTACTCGCCCGGGCTGCTGGACGAGCTGATGGCGGCCGGCGAGGTCGGCTGGTGCGGGGCCGGCGCCCTGCCCGGCAAGGACGGCTGGCTCAGCCTCCACCTGACCGAGAACGCCCACCTGCTGCGCCCCGAGCCCGTGCCGCCCGCGCTCACCCCGGTGCACAGCGCCCTGATGTCCGCGCTGGCCGGCGGCTACGGCCTGTTCTTCCGCCAACTCGTCCAGCAGCTCCCGCCGGAGACCGCAGAGCCGGAGATCGTCGAGGCGCTCTGGGACCTGGTCTGGGCCGGTTACGTCACCAACGACACCCTCGCCCCGCTGCGCGCCCTGCTCGGCTCCGGCCGGACGGCGGGCGCCACCGCCCACCGCGCTCCCCGGTCCACCCCGCGCGGCCGCTACGGCGGTGCCGGCCGCGCCTTCGGCCGGGTCGGCGGCGCCCTGCGCAGCGGCCCACCGACGGTGGCCGGGCGCTGGTCGCTGCTGCCCGCCTTCGCCGCCGACCCGACGGTCCGGGCCACCGCCCAGGCGCAGAGCCTGCTGGACCGGCACGGCCTGCTCACCCGGGGCACGGTGGCGGCCGAGCGGGTGCCCGGCGGCTTCGCCGGGGTCTACCGGGTGCTCGCCGCGATGGAGGAGCGCGGCCGGGCCCGCCGGGGCTACTTCGTCGAGGGCCTGGGTGGCGCCCAGTTCGCCATGGAGGGCGCGGCCGACCGGCTGCGCTCGGTGAACGGCCGGCTGGAGCGGGCCCGGGCCGCCGAGTGGCCTGCCGCCCCGTCCGGCGAGCCGCCGCAGACGCTGGTGCTGGCCGCTGCGGATCCGGCCAACGCGTACGGCGCGGCACTGCCCTGGCCCGAACCGCCCACCGCCCCCGGCGGCAGGGAGTCCACCGCCCACCGGCCGGGCCGCAAGGCGGGCGCCCTGGTGGTCCTGGTGGACGGCGAGCTGACGCTGTACGTCGAACGCGGCGGCAAGTCCCTGCTGGCCTGGCCGGAGGACGAGGCCACCCGGGCGCTGGCGGCCGGTGCGCTCGCGGCCGCCGTCCGGGAGGGCGCGCTCGGCAGCGTCACGGTCGAGCGGGCCAACGGCGAGCCCGCGCTCGGCTCGGCCCTCGGCCGCGCCCTGGAGGAGGCCGGTTTCCACGCCACCCCGCGCGGCCTGCGCCTGCGCCCGTGAACCGCTGAACCGTGCGCCGCTGAACCGGACGCGGGAACCGGCGGACAGCGGCGGGAGAAGGCCGGAGGCCGCGGGGTCGAGAACCCCGCGGCCTCCGGTCGCGTCGAATCACCCGATCGGCGGCGGCTGCGCCTCCACCGGTCCCGCCGGCTCCGGGCCCGGGCGCCGGGCCGGTCCGGTCGCGTTCCAGTCGGCGTGGACCGGAATGAGACCGAGCCCCCAGCCGCCGGCCACGAGCAGCCCCAGCGCCCCACCGTCGGCCGACTGGCCCCGGGCCACCAGGAGCCACCAGGCGAGCCCGGCCACGAAGACTGCCAACGCCCACCGCACGGGCTGCCGCACCCGGAGGAACGGCCGCGCCCGGGCCCGTATTCGGACCATCGGGCGCGTCTGCGCGTCTGTTCGCACGACCGCCTTCCCTTCGCTCGCTCCGGGCAGGGGTGCCCGGGAGTCGAGGCCGGGATCAGGCGGCGACCACGTCCATCGCGGCGGCCTTGGGCGACATGGTCGCCCGGTCGGTGCCGGGGGCGGGCAGCGGAACCGGTTCGAGTACCGGCCTCAGCAGATCACCTTCGGAGAGGGTGGCCATCGCCGCAAGTTCGGCGAGCGACAGTTCGTCGCTGACCTCGCGCATGACCTCGGACATCCGGACGTCGAGTGCGTCGCAGATGGCGGAGAGCAGCTCCGAGGAGGCCTCCTTCTGTCCCCGCTCGACCTCGGAGAGGTACCCGAGCGAAACCCTGGCGGCCGCCGACACCTCGCGGAGTGTGCGGCCCTGGCGCTGGCGCTGCCGACGCAGTACATCGCCCAGTAGGCGACGGAGCAGGATCATCGGTGCCTCCCTCCTCGGACTGCGGATCGAGATGTCACGTCCCCACCGTACCGCCTTGCCCGCTTCGCGTGCGGGGACCCTGGTCGTGTTCACTCTGGGCTGCAAGGCCGTCCCCCTCCTTGTTCCGGTGTCAGACCCGGGTTCGCGGGCCCCTCGTGGTACCCGTTGCGGCCCACCCGGCCACCGTCACGCAACTCGTTCGCCACCTGGTTTCTGCCCAACCAGGGTGTTGGATGTAACACGATCCTCCAGCTGTCCCATACCCGCGCTCCGGATCGGCAGATCTCGGTTCGGTGGAGTTCCCTCCCGGCGGGCCCCTACCGTGCGAACCGACCGACGAGCAGCTCCAGCGCCGCGGTCACCGCCCCGTGACGGATTGTGGCACGACCGCCCGACAGCAGGGGCGAACTGACCAGAGTTCCCCCCGGGCCTGCGACCGCCAGGTGTACCGTGCCCACCGGCTGCCCGTCCTGCGGGTCCGGCCCGGCCACCCCGGTCGTCGCGAGCCCGTACGTGGCCCCCAGCAGCCCGCGCACGCCCTCGGCCATCTGCCGGGCCACCACCGGGTGGACCGGGCCGTACACGTCCAGCAGACCCTCGTCCACCCCGAGCACCGAAGCCTTCAGCTCGGTCGCGTACGCGGTGACCGAGCCACGGAAGGTCACGGACGCCCCGGGGACGTCCACCAGCGCGGCGGCCAGCAGGCCCCCGGTCAGCGACTCGGCGACGGCCAGCGTGCCGCCCTCGGCCCGCAGCGCGGCGTGCGCCCGCTCGGCCAGCTCGTAGTCCCGCTCCGCCACCCGGTTCCCCCGTCGCTCAGTGGCCCGCGCGCGCCGCGGCCTGTCCCTCGCGGCGCAGTCGCAGCGCCTGTCCGATGTAGTCCAGCGCGGTGCCGACGGTCAGCAGCACCGCCAGCCCCATCAGCACGGCCCGCCCGGTGGCCAGCCAGCCGGTCAGGTCCAGTACGTACATGCCGACCGCGGTGCCCTGGGTCAGCGTCTTGAGCTTGCCGCCGCGGCTGGCCGGGATGACCCCGTAGCGGATCACCCAGAACCGCATCAGCGTGATGCCGAGCTCGCGGGCCAGGATCACCACGGTGACCCACCAGGGCAGGTCGCCGAGCAGCGAGAGGCCGGTCAGCGCCGAGCCCATGATCGCCTTGTCGGCGATCGGGTCGGCGATCTTCCCGAAGTCGGTGACCAGGCCCTTGCGCCGGGCCAGCTCACCGTCGAACAGGTCGGTGATCATCGCGATCGCGAACGCGGCCCAGGCGACCGAACGCCACTTGGGGTTGTGCCCGCCGTCGGCGAACAGCAGCGCCACGAAGACCGGCACCAGCAGCACCCGGACCATCGTGAGCACGTTGGCGATGTTCCAGACCCCCGGCGTGGGCGGCACCGCGGCCACCGGTCTGCCCGGGTGGGCCGCGGCCGGGGCGCCTGGCCCCTTGGTCATTCCCCGGCTCCCGAGAACTTCGGCAGTCGCACCTGCTCCAGCGCCTCGGCGATCAGGTCGACGCCCTCACTGGCGACCACCTTGGCCCGCCAGAACTGGCCGACCTCGGGGGCCTCGACACCGTTGAGGGTGGTCAGGCCGTCGGTCTCCGGGGCCTGGTGGGCGGAGCGGCCCTCGACCACGCCGTCCTCGATCGACTCGATCAGCACCTCGACCTCGGTGCCGATCCGCTGCTCGGCCCGCTGGGCGGTCATCTCCTCGGCCAGCCGGCTCAGCCGGTCCAGCCGGTCGGCGACCACGTCCTCGGCGAGCTTGCCGTCGTAGGTCGCGGCCTCGGTGCCGTCCTCGTCCGAGTAGCCGAAGACGCCGATCGCGTCCAGCCCGGCGTGCGTGACGAACCGCTCCAGCTCGGCGAAGTCCTCCTCGGTCTCACCGGGGAAGCCGACGATGAAGTTGGACCGGGCGCCGGCCTGCGGGGCCTTGCCGCGGATGGTCCCCAGCAGTTCCAGGAACTGGTCGGTGGAGCCGAAGCGGCGCATCCGTCGCAGCACGGCGGGCGCCGAGTGCTGGAAGGACAGGTCGAAGTACGGCACCACGTCGGCGGTCCCGGTCATCGAGTCGATCAGGCCGGGGCGCATCTCGGCCGGCTGGAGGTAGGAGACCCGGACCCGCTCGACGCCCTCGATCGCGGCGATCTCGCCGAGCAGCGTCTCCAGCAGGCGGATGTCGCCGAGGTCCTTGCCGTACGAGGTGTTGTTCTCGCTCACCAGGACGATCTCGCGCACGCCCTGCCCGGCCAGCCACTGGGCCTCGTGCAGCACGTCGGAGGGGCGGCGGGAGATGAAGGAGCCGCGGAAGGCCGGGATGGCGCAGAAGGAGCAGCGCCGGTCACAGCCGGAGGCAAGCTTGACCGAGGCGACCGGGCTGTCGTCCAGCCGCTTGCGCAGGGTGCGCGGGCCGGAGGCCGGGGCGAGGCCGTCGGGCAGGTCGGCGATCGGCTCGGCGGCGGCCTCGGCACCGTGGCCGGGCAGGGCGACGGCCTCGGCGGCGGTCTGCCGCTCGGCCGGGCTGATCGGCAGCAGCTTGCGGCGGTCGCGCGGGATGTGCGGGGCGTGGTGGCCGCCGGAGAGGATGGTCTGGAGGCGGTCGGAGATGTCCGCGTAGTCGTCGAAGCCGAGCACGCCGTCCGCCTCGGGGAGGGCGTCGGCGAGCTCCTTGCCGTACCGCTCGGCCATGCAGCCGACCGCGACGACGGCCTGGGTGCGGCCGTGCCCCTTGAGGTCGTTGGCCTCCAGCAGGGCGTCCACCGAGTCCTTCTTGGCGGCCTCGACGAAGCCGCAGGTGTTGACCACGGCGACGTCCGCCTCGGCGGCGTCGTCGACGAGCAACCAGCCGTCGGCTTCCAGTCGCCCGGCGAGTTCCTCGGAGTCCACCTCGTTGCGGGCGCATCCGAGCGTGACAAGGGCGACAGTACGGCGTTCAGGCATAGGCCCAAGATTAACGCGCGGGCTCCGGTGCCGTTCGCCCCGGAGGCCGCGAGCCTCGGATCAGCTGATCATCAGCGGGCCCTCCGGCCCCTGTGGTCAGCCCGCCTGCGGGTCTCCGGGGGTGTACGTGACGTGCACCACCTGGCCGTCCTTGCCGAGGAGACCGAGGTCCTTCCCGTTGACGTACGCGTGCACGGCCCCGCCGTTGCCCAGCACCAGCTTGATCTGCTTGGGATCGGTGAAGGTCTGGTCCTGGCCGTTGCCGATGTTGTTCTGGAACAGCGACTTGCCGGTGCCGTCCGTCGCCGAGACCCAGCTGGTGCCCTCGGCGACCAGCTTCACGGTGACCTTGTCGGCCGGGACGGCGGCGATCGCGGCGGCGCTCGGCACGGGCGCCGGCGGCTGGACGCTGGGAGTCTCCACCGGGGCCACCGAGCCGGTCCCGGCGCCGCTGGGCAGCGGCGAGCTGGCCGAGCCGGTGGTGCCGTGCCAGCCCTTGCCGCCGACCAGGTTGAAGCCGATCAGCAGGACCACGGCGACGATCGCGGCGACCATGGCGGCCGCCCAGTTCGGCCGGCCGCGGCGGGGCACCCTGATCGGGCCGCTGTCGATCAGCTGGGTCGCCGGGCGCTTGGCGGCGGGCGAGCCGCCGTGCGCGGCGTCGTACCGGGCGACCAGCGCCTCGCCGTCCAGGCCGACCACCCGGGCGATCAGGCGGATGTGCCCGCGGGCGTAGAAATCGCCGCCGCAGCGGGCGAAGTCGTCCTCCTCGATGGCATGGACGATCGGCACCCGCACCCGGGTGGCGGTGCTCACCTGGTCCACCGTGAGTCCCGCGTCGATCCGGGCGGTGGACAGCACCCGGCCGATGCTCGGGGCATCGGCCGCGTGCACCACGTCGTCGGTCGGCTCGACGGACGCGTGGGCGTTCTCACGGTCGAAGGACTTGCCGATGGTCACTGGACGCGCCTTTCGAGCGGATGGCCACCTGCTGGAGAACAGTCTAGGGGCGTGGGCGGATCGTTTCTCAAGCGGAACGGGTCCGACACCCCGCCGACGATCCGTCAGCGGAGCCGCGCGGGGGAGCCCGGGGTTCGCTTTCCGCCGTGTGACGCGGCGTACGGACGTTCGGTTCCCGCACGACGCCTCCCCTCCTCCGAACGAGTGACACCTCGCCCAGGACACGGTCCGGGCCCCGCGGGACCCGGACCGTCAGCCCCGAAGGGTGATCAGCACCCCGTCCAGCTCGTCCGGCTTCACCAGCACGTCGCGGGCCTTGGAGCCCTCGCTCGGGCCGACGATCCCACGCGACTCCATCAGGTCCATCAGCCGGCCCGCCTTGGCGAAACCGACCCGGAGCTTGCGCTGGAGCATCGAGGTCGAGCCGAACTGGGTGGAGACCACCAGCTCGGCCGCCTGGATCAGCAGGTCCAGGTCGTCGCCGATCTCCTCGTCGATCTCCTTCTTCGGCCCTGCCCCGGCCATCACGTCGTCCCGGTAGACGGCGGTCAGCTGGTCCTTGCAGTGCTGCACCACCCTGGCGATCTCCGCCTCGGTGACGAACGCGCCCTGCATGCGGACCGGCTTGCTCGCGCCCATCGGCAGGAAGAGCGCGTCGCCCTTGCCGATCAGCTTCTCCGCGCCGGGCTGGTCCAGGATGACCCGGGAGTCGGCCATCGCGGAGGTTGCGAAGGCCAGCCGGGACGGTACGTTGGCCTTGATCAGGCCGGTGACCACGTCCACCGAGGGCCGCTGGGTGGCGAGCACCAGGTGGATGCCGGCCGCGCGGGCCAGCTGGGTGATCCGGACCACCGAGTCCTCGACGTCGCGCGGCGCGACCATCATCAGGTCGGCCAGCTCGTCGACGATCACCAGCAGGTACGGGTACGGCTTCAGCTCGCGCTCGCTGCCCAGTGGCGGGGTGACCTTGCCGGCCCGCACCGCCGCGTTGAAGTCGTCCACGTGCCGGAAGCCGAACGCCGCGAGGTCGTCGTAGCGCATGTCCATCTCGCGCACCACCCACTGGAGGGCCTCGGCGGCCTTCTTGGGGTTGGTGATGATCGGCGTGATCAGGTGCGGGATGCCCTCGTACGCGGTCAGCTCGACCCGCTTGGGGTCGACCAGCACCATCCGCACCTCGTCCGGGGTGGCCCGGGCGAGGATCGAGGTGATCAGGCAGTTGATGCAGGACGACTTTCCCGCGCCGGTCGCGCCGGCCACCAGGATGTGCGGCATCTTGGCGAGGTTGGCCATCACGGTGTGGCCCTCGACGTCCTTGCCCATGCCGACGACCATCGGGTGCGAGTCCTCGGCGGCCGTGCGCGAGCGCAGCAGGTCGCCGAGGTTGACCATCTCGCGGTCCCGGTTGGGGATCTCGATGCCGACCGCGGACTTGCCCGGGATCGGGCTGATGATCCGCACGTCCGGGCTGGCCACCGCGTACGCGATGTTCTTGGCGAGCGCGGTGATCCGCTCCACCTTGACGGCCGGGCCGAGCTCGACCTCGTAGCGGGTGACCGTCGGGCCCCGGGTGAAGCCGGTGACCTTGGCGTCCACCTTGAACTCGGCGAAGGTGCCGGTGAGCTGGGCGACCACCTCGTCGTTGAGGGCACTGCGGGCCTTGGCCGGGCCGCCGCGCTCCAGCAGGTCGAGCGAGGGCAGCGCGTAGGTGACGCCCTCGCCGAACTGGAGCTGCTCCATCCGCACCGGCGCCGCGCCGTGCTCCTCGGGCGCGCCCGGGCCACCGCTGCGGGCGGCCGGGACGGCGGGCTCCTCCGGCGGGGCGGTGCGGTCCTGCACCTGGTGCATCATGTCCGCCACCGCGGAGGAGGCGGGCACGCCGTAGACCAGCGCGCCGTCCAGGTCGGCGGCCGCGCCGGCGGCGAGGTCGCGGGTGGCGTACGGGTCCAGCGGCTCCTTGTCCAGGGAGATCCGCCCGGCGTCCTCCGGCTCCTCGGTCTGCTTGCGCCGGCGGCGGCGCCGACGGGCGGCCACCTCGTCCGAGGGGTCGTCACTGTCGGCGTCCACGGTGAACGGCAGCGCGTCGGGGTCGGCGTCCTCCGGCGGGTCGGTGGACAGCTCGCGCTCCGGCGTGCGCCCCCAGTGCTGCTCGTCCTCCGGCCCGGGCTCGACCACCCCGAGCCGTATGCCGATCCACCGCACCCGATCGCCGATCCGGTTGATCGGAGTGGCGGTGACCACCAACAGGCCGAAGAAGGTCAGGAGCAGGAGCAGCGGCACGGCGAGCGCCGGGCCGGCGGCGGCCATCATCGGGGTGGACACGGCCCAGCCGATGATCCCGCCGGCCGCCCGTATCCGGGAGGCGCCGCTGCCCATCATGGGCGCGCCGCAGCCGATGTGGACCAGGCCGAGGACGCCGACCAGCAGTGCGCTCAGCCCGATCACGATCCGGCCGTTGGCCTCCGGCAGCTCCGGGTGGCGCCAGAGCCGGATCGCGATCCCGGCCAGCAGGAAGGGCATCAGCACGTCGAGCCGGCCGAACAGCCCGGACACCACGGCGGTGGCCGCCTCGGTCAGCCAGCCGGCGGAGCTGAACCAGGTGCCGGCGGCGACCATCAGCGCGAGCCCGAACAACAGCAGGCCCACCCCGTCCTTGCGATGGTCAGGGTGGAGGTTCCTGGCACCCCGGAAGATCGCGGCGATCGGGCTCGCCAGGGCGTTGAGCGCGCCCATCAGCACCGACCTGGACGGTTTCGGCGGGGGCGGGGCCGGCTTGGCCGCCGTCTTCTTCGCGGGAGCCGCCTTCTTCGCCGCCGCCTTCTTCGCGGGCGGCTTGCCCGGGGCCTTCGCCGCGGCCTTCTTGGACGGTCCCGGACTCGTCTTACGTGCTGCGTTCCCGGGCGTGCGAGTGGCCATGGGTCAGCAGCCTACCGGGGCGGGCGACCACTGCACACGTGCCCGAGCCCGGGTGCCCGGACGTGTCGCAGACACCCCGTCACCCTGACCGGGTTTCACCCGTTCGCACCCACCGGACCACCCGTACGGGTGAACCGTCGGCAGGGGGTCAGGAACTGCCCGGGCGCATCGCGTCCAGCGCCCGGCGCAGCCCCACGAGCTTGCGCTCCAGGTGCGCGGCGGTGGCGGCCACCCCGGCGTCCTCGACCCCGTCCAGCTGCTTTCCGAGCGCCTCCGCCTGCTCCTCGACCGCCGCCAGCCGCGCGGACAGCTCGCCCAGCAGCACCCCGCCGAGGGCCTGTTCGCCGCCGCCCTCCTCCAGTTGCAGGCGCAGCAGCGCCGCCTGCTCCTTCAGCTGGCAGTTCTTCGCGTAGAGGTCGACGAAGACGGAGACCTTGGCGCGCAGCACCCACGGGTCGAAGGGCTTGGAGATGTAGTCCACCGCGCCGGCCGCGTAGCCGCGGAAGGTGTGGTGCGGGCCGTGGTTGATCGCGGTCAGGAAGATGATCGGGATGTCCCGGGTGCGCTCGCGGCGCTTGATGTGGGCGGCGGTCTCGAAGCCGTCCATCCCCGGCATCTGGACGTCCAGCAGGATCACCGCGAAGTCGTCGGTGAGCAGCGCCTTGAGCGCCTCCTCGCCGGAGGCCGCGCGCACCAGCGTCTGGTCCAGGGCCGAGAGGATCGCCTCCAGCGCCAGCAGGTTCTCCGGTCGGTCGTCGACCAGGAGGATCTTGGCCTTCTGCATCAGGGCTCGCCCTCCTGTCGCCTGCCTGCCGCCCGGTGCAGGCACCCGCGTACTGCCCACCGCTACCCCGGTCATGCTAGCCGCACCCCCTCGTCCGGCACATCGCCCCGTCGTCACCCGATCCGGAGCGGCGCGCAGCCAGTGCTCCGGCGCACGCTCACCAGCGTGTCGCCATCCGGTCACTGTTCGCAACGATCGGTGACCCTACCCGGTTCCCGGGCCCGGCCGCCAGCAAACCGGCCGGCCGGCTGGTGTGAACCCCGGGGCCCGGTCCGGGGTTCACGCCTCCCCGCGCGGTCACGCGCGGTCCCCGTTCAACCATTCGTGCATCACCGACAGCAGGTGGTCGGTCTCCACCGGCTTGGTGATGTGGTCGGTGGCGCCGGCCTCCAGCGACTTCTCCCGGTCGCCCTTCATCGCCTTGGCGGTCAGCGCGATGATCGGCAGACCGGCGAACTGGGGCATCCGGCGGATCGCCTCGGTGGTCGCGTAGCCGTCCATCTCCGGCATCATGATGTCCATCAGGACCAGCGCCACGTTCTCGTGCTGCTCCAGCATCTCGATGCCCTCCCGGCCGTTCTCCGCGTACAGGACGGTCAGGCCGTGCTGTTCCAGCACGCTGGTGAGGGCGAACACGTTGCGGACGTCGTCGTCCACGATCAGCACCTGCTGGCCGTCGAAACGCCGGTCCCCGTTGACCGGGCGGGGCTGCACGGGCTCCGCCGCCCGCGGCCCGGCGACGCTCTCCAGGGCGGCGCTGCGCCGGCGCTCCACGGCACCGCGGCGGCGCTCCTCGGCCAGCTCGCGGACCTCCTGGGCCCAGTGGTCGGCCGGGTTCTCGCCGACCGGCACCGGCAGGCCCACCGGGGTCACCCCGACCGAGGCACGCGGCGCCAGGCCGTTCGGCATGGCCGGGCGCGGCTCGCCGACGGCCTCCGGGGCCTCGGTGCGCAGCGGTAGGTAGAGCGTGAAGGTGGAGCCCTTGCCCAGCTCGCTCTCGGCGTGGATCTCGCCTCCGAGCAGCCGGGCGATCTCGCGGCTGATGGACAGGCCGAGGCCGGTGCCGCCGTACTTGCGGCTGGTGGTGCCGTCGGCCTGCTTGAACGCCTCGAAGATCTCCCGCAGCTTGTTGCCGGGGATGCCGATGCCGGTGTCGGAGACCGAGAAGGCGATCAGCTCGTCGTCCGGGTCCTGGATCGAGCCGGACTCCAGCAGCCGCTCGCGCACGTGCTGCGGGGTCTCCCGGCCGGCCGGGCGGATCGAGAAGTCGACGGCTCCGGCGTCGGTGAACTTCACCGCGTTGGAGATCAGGTTGCGCAGCACCTGCTGGAGCCGCTGCTCGTCCGTGTGCAGGGTGACCGGCAGGGCGGGCGAGACCCGGACGGCGAAGTCCAGGTTCTTGTCCAGCGCGACCGGCTGGAAGGTGGCCTCGACGTAGTCGACCAGCTGGACCAGGGCGATCCGCGCCGGGCGGACGTCCATCTTGCCGGCCTCGACCTTGGACAGGTCGAGGATGTCGTTGATCAGCTGGAGCAGGTCGGAGCCCGCGCCGTGGATGGTGTCGGCGAACTCGACCTGCTTGGGCGAGAGGTTTCCCTCGTTGTTGTCGGAGAGCAGCTTGGCCAGGATCAGCAGCGAGTTGAGCGGGGTGCGCAGCTCGTGCGACATGTTGGCGAGGAACTCGCTCTTGTACCGGGAGGCCAGGGCGAGCTGCTCGGCGCGCTCCTCCAGGACCTGCCGGGCCTCCTCGATCTCGCCGTTCTTGATTTCGATGTCGCGGTTCTGCTGGGCGAGTTGCTCGGCCTTCTCCTGCAACTCCTCGTTGGTGCGCTCCAGTTCCTCCTGGCGGGCTTCCAACTCGGCCGACCGCATCGAGAGTTCGGCGGTCAGCCGCTGGGACTCCAGCAGCAGGCCCTCGGTCTTGGTGTTGACGCTGATGGTGTTGACGGTGACGCCGATCAGGTCGGCGATCTGGTTCAGGAAGTCCAGCGCGACGGTGGTGAAGGAGCTGAAGGTGGCCAGCTCGATCACGCCCAGCAGCCGGCCCTCGAACAGCACCGGCAGCACCACGATGTGGGCCGGGGAGGCCTCGCCGAGCCCGGAGGCGATCTTCAGGTACCCGGGCGGCGCCTCCTTGAGGATGATCGCCCGCTTCTCCACCGCGGCCTGGCCGATCAGCGACTCGCCGGGGCGGAAGGTGGTCGGCATCGCCCGCCGCTGGTAGCCGTAGCTGCCGATCAGGCGCAGTACGGTGTCGTTCTCGTCGTCGTCCTCGGTGATCAGCTCGGCGGTGCGGCCGGCCGGCTGGGCGAGGAAGAAGGCGCCGTGCTGGGCGGAGACCACCGGGGTCAGCTCGGTCATGATCAGCGAGGCGACCGCCTCCAGGTCCCGGCGGCCCTGGAGCAGGCCGGAGATCCGGGCCAGGTTGGTCTTGAGCCAGTCCTGCTCCTGGTTGGTGCGGGTGGTCTCGCGCAGGTTGGCGATCATCTGGTTGATGTTGTCCTTGAGCTCGTCGAGCTCCCCGGCGGCGTCCACGTCGATCCGCAGGCTCAGGTCCCCCCTGGTCACGGCGGTGGCGACCTGGGCGATCGCGCGCACCTGCCGGGTGAGGTTGTTGGCCAGCTCATTCACCGACTCGGTGAGGTCCTGCCAGGTGCCGTCCACTCCGGGCACCCGGGCCTGGCCGCCGAGCCGGCCGTCGGTGCCCACCTCGCGGGCGACCCGGGTGACCTCGTCGGCGAAGGCGGAGAGCTGGTCGACCATGGTGTTGATGCTGGTCTTGAGCTGGAGGAACTCGCCGCGCGCGTCGACGTCGATCTTCTGCGAGAGGTCACCCCGGGCGACCGCCGTGATCACCAGCGCGATGTTGCGGACCTGACCGGTGAGGTTGTTGGCCATCAGGTTGACGTTGTCGGTCAGGTCCTTCCAGATCCCGGCCACGCCCGGCACACCGGCCTGGCCGCCCAGCGTCCCGTCGGTGCCCACCTCGCGGGCCACCCTGGTCACCTCCACCGCGAACGCGGACAGCTGGTCGACCATGGTGTTGAGCGTCCCGGCAAGCGTCGCGATCTCGCCCTGCGCCTCGATGGTGATCTTCTTGGAGAGGTCGCCGCGGGCCACCGCGGAAGCGACCTCGGCGATGTTGCGGACCTGCCCGGTCAGGTTCGACGCCATGAAGTTGACGTTGTCGGTCAGGTCCTTCCAGATGCCGGACACCCCGCGCACCCGGGCCTGGCCGCCCAGGATCCCCTCGGTGCCCACCTCCCGGGCGACCCGGGTAACCTCGTCGGCGAAGGCGGACAGCTGGTCCACCATGGTGTTGACGGTGGTCACCAGCTCCAGGATCTCGCCCCGGGCGTCGACGGTGATCTTCTTCGAGACGTCGCCGCGCGCCACCGCCGTGGTCACCTCGGCGATGTTGCGGACCTGGCTGGTCAGGTTGTTGGCCATCAGGTTGACGGAGTTGGTCAGGTCCTTCCAGGTGCCGGACACCCCGGGCACGCTCGCCTGACCTCCGAGGATGCCCTCGGTGCCGACGTCCCGGGCCACCCTGGTGACCTCGTCCGCGAAGGCCGAGAGCTGGTCGACCATCGTGTTGATGGTGTTCTTCAGCTCCAGAATCTCCCCGCGCGCGTCGACCTGGATCTTCTGCGACAGGTCGCCCTTGGCGACCGCGGTCGTCACCTGGGCGATGTTGCGCACCTGATCGGTGAGGTTGTTCGCCATGAAGTTGACGTTGTCGGTCAGGTCCCGCCAGACCCCGGCCGCCCAGGGCACCTGCGCCTGCCCGCCGAGCCGCCCCTCGGTGCCCACCTGGCGGGCCACCCGGGTCACCTGCTCGGCGAAGCCGGAGAGCTGGTCGACCATCGTGTTGATGGTGTTCTTCAGCTCCAGCATCTCGCCGCGCGCGTCCACCTCGATCTTCTGCGAGAGGTCCCCGCGCGCCACCGCCGTGGTCACCTGGGCGATGTTGCGCACCTGGCCGGTCAGGTTGTTGGCCATCAGGTTGACGTTGTCGGTCAGGTCCTTCCACACCCCGGCCACGGCCGGCACCTGGGCCTGACCACCCAGCCGCCCCTCCGTACCGACGTCCCTCGCCACCGTGGTGACCTGCGCGGCAAAGCCGTTCAGCTGGTCCACCATCGTGTTGACGGTGTTCTTCAGCTCCAGCATCTCGCCGGCCACGTCCACCGTGACCTTGCGGGACAGGTCGCCCTTGGCCACCGCCGTGGTCACCTGGGCGATGTTGCGCACCTGTGCGGTCAGCCGGCCCGCCATGGTGTTGACCGAGTCCGCGAGGTCCTTCCAACTTCCGGACACGCTACGGACCTTGGCCTGGCCACCGAGCTTGCCCTCGGTCCCGACCTCGCGGGCCACCCGGGTCACCTCGTCGGTGAACTCGCCGAGCTGGTCCACCAGTCCGTTGACCGTCCGGCCGATCTTCAGGTACTCGCCGCGCAGCGGGTGGCTCACCCCGTTGCTGTGCAGCGAGCGCAGCTCCATCTTCTGCTCCAGGTCGCCCTCGGCGATCGAGGTCAGCACCCGGCCCACCTCGGCCATCGGGCGGGCCAGGTCGTCGATCAGCGCGTTGCAGTTGTCGACGGCCGCCATCCAGGCGCCCTCGCCCGCGCCGGTCTCCAGCCGCTCGTTCAGCCGGCCCTCGCGGCCCACCGCCCGCCGCACCCGTGCCAGTTCGCCGGTCAGGTGCTGGTTGCGCTCGGCGACCTCGTTGAACACCGCGGCGATCTCGGCCAGCGGACCGTCCCCGGGCACGGTCAGCCGGCGGCGGAAGTTGCCGTCCCGCATCGCGGTCAGCGCCGACAGCAGCTTGCGCAGCTCGGCGGGCTCCGCGCCACGGTTGTGGCTCGCCCGCCGGCCGGCCGCGTTCCGCGGCACGGCCCCGGGGCGCCCACCGCGCGGGGCGGGCGGCGTCGTTCCGGTTGCGTCCTTGGTGGCCGAACTCAACGGGCCCCTCCCACATCGTGAACTGTCCGGTGACCGACCGTGCCGGTGCGGCACGCACCCGGGCACCGGCCCGGCTGGGCTGCGTACCGGCGGCCTGTGACGCGCCGGCACCCACACGACCGTACTGCTCCCACCGGCCGTCGCGGACCCCCCAGTCTGGCAGCACTGGCAGGGGGTGCACGGCCGGTTGTGCTCGGTTCGTACCGCACCGTCCGAAACAGGTGGGCAGAATCACCCTCTGGTGCCTGTTTCGACTCCCCGCCCCCACGGGGAACCAAGCGGAAAGTAGGGTGGAGCGCTGCACCGGGCCACGACCCGACCCAGCGCCGCCGCTCACCCCGACGGCGCGCACGGGGAGTCGGCGCCGCACCCCGGACAGCCAGGGCATGAGCAGCAGAGGAGAAGTGGCAACGTGGTCACCGCGCGCGCAGCCGCCACCTTCGACCCCGACGGCCGGTCCGCGGCCGCCGCGCGGGGCTTCGTCCGGGACGCTCTGCTCGGCTGGGGCCTGCCCGAGGTCGTCGACGACGCGGTCGTGCTGGTCAGCGAACTCGTCACCAACGCCGTCGTGCACGCCGGCACCGCCGCGGAGGTCTGCTGCCTGCGCGAGGAGGAGAGCGTCCGGATCGAGGTCACCGACCACCACCCCGAGCGCGGCCTGCCCTCGCTCGGTGACGGTCCGGTCAGCGCCTCCGACCGCTACGCCGACCCGGACGGCGAGGGCGGCCGCGGCCTGCTGATGTGCTCCGCCCTCGCCGAACGGTGGGGCGTCGAGTACGCGGCCGGCCTCAAGACCGTCTGGTTCCGCCTCCGACTGCCCGCACACGTGCTCGGCACCCGCTACGCCGTTCCCGCGACCCCCGGCAGCGACCTGCCCAGCGGCCCCGGCCCGGTGCACGTCGCCGTCGTCCAACTCGACGAGGACGGCCGGGTGCTGGCCTGGAACACGGACGCCGAGGCGCTCTTCCAGTACCCCGCCGCCGCCGTCCTCGGCCGCCCCTGGGCCGATCTCGCGGTCTGGCCGCAGTCCCCCGCCCGAGGCCTCGGCCTGAGCGACACCCTGCGGATGGCCCGCTGGGAGGGCGGCTACGGCATCCGCCTCCAGGACGGCCGCGAGGTCGAGGTGTACGGCGTCCAGGTCCGGCTGCGCGACACCGAGGGCATCCCCTCCACCCTCTGTCTGCTCGTCCTCGAACCCGACCGCGCGGTGCTGCGCTCCCCCGCCCGCGCCCTGCCCGGCGACCGCCCCGACCCGGCCGGCCCCCGGCTCGACCTGCTGGCCGGCCCGGTCGCCACGGACGACCTCGACACCCTGCTCCAACGCACCGTCGAACGCGCCCGCGACCTGCTCGACGGCGACGCCGCGTACCTGCTGCTCACCACCGACGACGAGGCCGAGTTCGAGGTCCGGGCCGCCACCGGCCTCACCGCCGGACACCGCCGGCACGCCCGCTTCCCGGTCGGGACCGGCAACCGCTACGACTCCGCGCGGCTGCCTTCCGTCCACGAGGACCTCTCCACCCGGCCCACCGGCCTGCCGCTGCTCTCCGACAGCGGCATGCGCTCCCTGGTCACCGTCCCGCTGAAGGTCGAGGGCCGGCTGATCGGTTCCCTGGGCATCGCCGCCGCCCTGCCCGGCCGCTACGACAACGAGGACGCGCTCCGCCTCCAGTTCGCTGCCGACCGGGTCGCCCTCGCCGTCGAGAGCACCCGGCTGACCGAGCTCGAACGGCTCCGCCGCGGCTCGCTGTCCTTCCTGGTCGAGGCCTCCGACCTGCTGGCCGGCACCCTCGAACACGAGCAGACCCTCGCGCTGATGGCCCAGATGGCCGTCCCCACCCTCGCCTCCTGGTGCGCCGTCTACACCACCCCCGACCACGCCTCCCCTGCCCGGCTCGCCTTCGTCCTCCACGAGGACGAGGACCGCATCGACCCGCTGCGCGACCTGCTCGGCAAGACCCCCGCCCCGGAGGCCGGCCCCACCCACGGCGTCCGGTTCTGGACGGCCCCCACCGAGACCGCCGAGGCCGCCGGCCTCACCGACGGCCCGGAACTCGCCGGACTGCTCGGCGAGACCGTCGTCCTCGCACTGACCGCCCGCAACCGCGTCATCGGCCTGCTGGTGCTCGGCGTCCCGGCCGGCGTCCGGTTCCGCCAGGAGATCCTCGAACTCGCCGAGGACCTCTCCCGCCGGGCCGCCCTCGCCCTGGACAACTCCCGCCTCTACTCCGAGCGCACCGCCACCAGCCAGGCCCTCCAGCGCAGCCTGCTCCCGCCGGACCTGCCGGAGATCCCCGGCGTCGAGGTGGACGTCTACTACCAGGCGGCCGGCGAGGGCAACGAGGTCGGCGGCGATTTCTACGACCTGTTCACCATCCGCGAGGGCACCTACGGCTTCGCCATCGGCGACGTCTGCGGCACCGGCCCCGAGGCCGCCTCGGTCACCGGCCTGGCCCGGCACTCCCTGCGGCTGCTCGCCCGCGAGGGCCTCGACGCCCCGCAGGTGCTGCGCCGGCTCAACGCGGCCATCCTGGACGAGGGTTCGCGCAGCCGCTTCCTCACCCTGCTCTACGGCGAGCTGACGCCCCGCCCGGACGGCAGCACCGAACTCTCCCTGGTCTGCGCCGGCCACCCGCTGCCGCTGCGGCTGCGCACCGACGGCCGGGTCGACCGCGCCGCCACCCCGCAGCCGCTGCTCGGTGTCATGGACGACCTCGACCTCACCGCCGAACACCTGGTGCTCGCCCCCGGCGAGGTCCTGCTCTGCGTCACCGACGGGGTCACCGAACGCCGCGAGGGCCGGCGGATGCTGGGCGACGACGGCCTCGCCGAGGTGCTCACCGGCTGCACCGGCCTGACCGCGGGCGCGGTCGCGGCGCGGGTGCAGCGCGCGGTCGAGCGCTTCGCCCCGGAGCCGCCGTCCGACGACATGGCGATCCTGACCCTGCGGGTGCCCAGCCAGCGCCAGGTGTGAGCATTCCGCGGCTCGTGCCGTGCTGACGCCGCACCGGCGCCGTACTGACGCAGTCACAAATTGTTATATTCACAAGGGTACAAGCGAGCAGGCCCGGGTAAACCGATCTCACCGGGGAATCCCTCCGCCGGGGACGTGACCAGCGGCTCTCCGCTGGCCCATCACTTCCGATGGCCCATCACTTCCGGCCGCAGCCCGCGCACGCTCACAGCCGTGCGCCTTCGGTGCGGTCGCGCGCATCCACTCATCGAGACGACACCCACAGCGTCACTGCGCCCTGCGCGCGCCCAGAGTGAAAGGAGCCTCCGGTGAGCAACGACGCTTCCGGGGCAACGAACGCCCGCTCCACCGGAGCCGACGCAGGTAACCTCGGCTACCTCGCGCTCGGACTCACACTGCTCGCCTACGGTCTGCTCTCCACCGGCATCCTGCACGGCGCCGGACTCGGGGACGCGGCCCACCTCGCCCACCTGCTCGGCGGCGTCACCCTCTTCATCGCGGGCCTCTGGCAGCTCCGCGGCGGCGAGGGCTTCACCGGAACCGCCTTCACCAGCCTCGGCGCCTTCTGGGCGACCTGGTCCGCGGCCGGCGGGGCGGGCAAGAACGCCGCCGGCCTCTTCCTGCTGCTGTGGGCCCTGCTCGCCCTCACCCTCACCGCCGCGAGCTGGGGCGCGAACCTGCTCAGCCGCGCCGTCTACGGCCTGCTGACGGTCTCCCTGTTCCTCTCCGCCATCGCCACCTTCGGCGGCTACGGCGGCCTGGCCAAGACCGCCGGCTGGATCGCGGCCGCTTCCGGGCTCGCCGCCTGGTACTGGGCCACCTCCGCGCTGAGCAACGGGTCCTGGGGGAAGGTCGCCCTGCCGGTCAAGTGACCGGTCCGGACCGACCTCGGTCCGACCCCGGCCGGAGCTGGGCTCCGCTTCGGCCCGACCTGGATTCAGCCGCGGTTCAACCGACCTGCTCCAGCCGCTCCTCGGCGGTGGTGCGGGGCCGGATCTCCGTCCCGGCGGAGGCCCGGCCCCGTCGGCGTGCCACCAACGCCAGCACGGCGTAGGCGAGGAGCAGGATCACCACGGCCACGATGCCGTCCAACCAGAAGTGGTTGGCCGTCACCACCACCACGGCCACCGTCAGCACCGGGTGCAGCACCATCACCCATCGCAGCGAACTGCGTGACACCCGGATCACCGCGACCGCCGCCAGCACGCACCAGGCGACGTGCACCGAGGGCATCGCCGACAACTGGTCGGCCACCACCACGCCGCCGACCGCGCCGCCGTACACCGACTGCCCGTACTGGGCGGCCAGGTCCACGAAGCCGCTCTCCGGCAGCATCCGCGGCGGCGCCACCGGGATGAACTGCACCAGCAGGCAGACCGCCGTCGTGATCACCACCGTGTTGCGCACCCACGCGTAGCGGTCCCGGTGTCGCACGAACACCCAGAGCAGGACGCCGAGCATGACGGCGAAGTGCATGACCGCGTAGTAGTAGTTCGCCAGCCTCACCAGTACCGGGTACGGCGTGACCGCCTTCTGCCAGGAGGCCTCGTCCGGCAGCCCGAACACCTGCTCGGTGTGGTGGATCCAGCTCGCACGGTCCAGCGCGTGGTCCGCACTCATCACCGAGAGGTGCCCGACCAGCTGCCAGAGCGCGAACAGCGCCAACAGCGTGCCGGCCTCCCGCAACAGCGCGGACAGCGCCGGCTTCCGGCCCTTCACCGCCGCGTACGCACCCGCATGGAGGCCGATGGCGGCGGCCCCGGCGGACTGCCAGGTCAGGGTCAGGTTCTGCATTGGCAGAGGGTAACGCAAAAAGCCCCTTCCCGGATGGGAAGGGGCTTTTCGGAATAATTGTTCGGCGGCGTCCTACTCTCCCACAGGGTCCCCCCTGCAGTACCATCGGCGCTGTAAGGCTTAGCTTCCGGGTTCGGAATGTAACC
>NZ_JBFBFA010000035.1:0-82814 GCF_040683915.1 Kitasatospora sp. NPDC093102
CGAACGGCTCGCGCAACCGGCCATGCACCCACCGGGACCGAGAGGTCACAACCCTACCGAAGAGGGCTGCAGAAGGGATGGTCCTCTAATGAGCGAGTGGAGCGAGCTCATCATCGAGAGGTGCGCGTTGCGCGAAGCGCTCGCCGAGCGTAGCGAGGTGGGCGCATGAGCGGTATCGCCGGGCTGGTGTCGCGCACCGGGGATGTGCGCGAACAGGCCGAGCTCGTACTGGAGTTCACCGACACCCTGACCCACCGCGGCCCGCGCCGCGGCGGCACCTGGCTGGCCCGGCACGCCGGTCTCGGCCACCGGCAGTTCCACACCGGGCCCCGCAACGACGTGCCGCAGCCCTGGTTCCCGCCCGAACTGGACCCGGCGCCGGCCGTCGTCGCCTTCTCCGGCGAACTGCTCAATCCCGGCCCGCTGCACACCGCACTGACCGCCCGCGGCCAGCGCATCCGCAACGGTTCGGACGCCGAACTCGTCCTGCGCGCCTACCTGGAATGGGGCACCGACGCCGCCGAGCGGCTGGTCGGCGGCTACGCGGCGGCGATCTGGGACACCCGCACCGAGGAGCTGGTGCTGATCCGCGACCGGCTCGGCGTCGAGCCGCTCTACTGGGCCGAACTCCCGGACGGATCCCTCGCGTTCGGCTCCGAACCGAAGGCCCTGCTGGCCGCCGGACTGCCCGCCGAGGTGGACGCGAACGGCCTGGTGGACGTCCTCACCGTCGCGCTCAAGCGCCCCGGCGACGCCGTCTACCGTGGCCTGCACGAGGTCCGCCCCGGCTGGCTGCTGGTGGCCGGCCCGAACGGCGTGCGCCACCGGCGCTACTGGGCGCCGGTGGCCGCCGAGCACACCGACGACGAGCGGACCACCGTCCAGCGGGTGCGCGCCCTGCTCGCCGACACCGTGCGCCGGCAGTCCGCCGACACCGGCGTCAAGCCCGGCGCCCTGCTCTCCGGCGGACTGGACTCCAGCGCCATCGTCGGTCTGGCCGCGGCCGGCGGCGACAAGGTCTCCACCTACTCGGTCGACTTCGCCGGCAGCGAGACCGACTTCAAGGCCGACGCCCTGCACGTCAGCCGGGACGCCCCGTACGTGCGGGCGGTGATCGACCACGTGGGCACCCGGCACACCGAGATCCTGTTGGACGCCCCCTCGCTGCTCGACCACCTGGGCGCCACCCTGCGCGCCCGCGATCTGCCCGGCGTCGGCGACCTCGACGTCTCGCTGCACCTGCTCTTCCGCGAGGTGCGCGCCCACGCCGAGGTGGTGCTCTCCGGCGAGGGCGCGGACGACGTCTTCGGCGGCTTCCCCTGGTTCGCCGCCGAGGCCGAGCGCCCGACCGCCAGCTTCCCGTGGTCGGCCGGGATCACCGACCGCAGCGGGATGCTCTCCGCCGAGCTGCGCCGCCACCTGGACGTGGACGCCGAGGTGGCCGCCCGCTACGGCGAGGCGCTCGCCGAGGTCCCACGGCCGGCGGGCGAGTCGGGCGCGGACCGCCGGCTGCGCGAGGCCTTCCACCTCCAGCTCACCCGCTTCCTGCCGTTCCTGCTGGACCGCAAGGACCGGATGAGCTTCGCGGCCGGCCTGCTGGTCCGGCTGCCGTTCACCGACCACCGGCTGGTCGAGTACGTGTGGAACGCCCCGTGGGCGCTCAAGCGGGTCGGCGGCCGGGAGAAGGGCCTGCTGCGCGAGGCGGTCGCCGACCTGCTGCCCACCGAGGTGGTGCGGCGGCAGAAGAGCGGCTTCCCGTTCGGGCAGAGCCCGGAGTACCTGGAGGCGGTCCGCGAGGCCGTCCGCGCCCTGCTCGCCGATCGGGACTCGCCCGCCCTGCCGCTGCTGAACGCCGAGGCGCTGCGCGCCCAGGTGGACGGCGGCGACTGGCACACCGGCACCTTCACCCCGCCGCCCTGGCTGCCGCGCGCCCTGCTGCTGGACGCCTGGCTGCGGACGTACGGCGTCCGCGTGGTGCTCTGACCCTCCGACCGCACCGCACGACGCCGCCCGTACCCCTGCTCCACCGGGGTACGGGCGGCACGGCGTCTCCCGCCGGACGGCGCCCGGCTCTCCCCGGGGAACGCCCGGGGAGAACGCCGGCGGGCCGGCCGCCCCCGCAGGGGTGACCGGCCCGCCGGCGGCCGCGGTGCGTCAGGCCCGCTTCCCCCAGGCGGTGAAGACCGCGAGGGAGAGGTCGCGGAACTCCGGGTCGGCGAGCTCCCGGTAGGCGGCCTCGAAGTCCTCGTCGGTGGCGAGCCCGGCGGCCACCACGGCCGGCCGGGTCTGCTCCAGGGTGAGCCGCCACCACTCGGCCTCGTCGTCCCCGCCCGCGATCAGCTGGAAGCGCGCGTCGTGGCCGAGGCCGCTGAGCCCCTTGCCCTCCAGCGGCACCGGCAGGCTGCGCGCCCACTCGGTGTCGGTGCCCACCGCGGTCTCCAGGTGGCGGCGGAAGGCCCGCAGCGCGGTCCGGTAGCCGGGGTGCGGCGAATCCTTGATCGGGAAGAAGGCCGGCTCCTCCAGCACCAGCGTCCCGCCCGGGGCCAGCCACCGGACCAGCCGCTCCACCGCCTTCTCCGGGTCGGACAGGTGGATCACCACGTACCGGGCGTGGATGAAGTCGAAGGAGGCGGGCGGGAAGTCGTCGGTGTAGACGTCGTGGCGCAGCACGCGCACGCCGTCGGCGGCGAGTTCGTCCAGGAAGGTGGTGTCGAGGTCGGTCACGGTGACCTCGGCGCCCTGTCCGGCCAGCCAGCGGGCGACCGAGCCGCCGCCCCCGCCGACCTCCAGGACCCGGTGACCGGCCCGCAGGCCGAGCGCCCGGAAGCGGTTGCGGGTGTGCTCGTCCAGGACGGACTCCAGCAGCCGCAGCCGGTGCAGTTCGGTGCCCACGGCGTGGCTGAACACCCCGTCGCGGTAGCGCTCCTCCTTCCATTCCCAGCGTTCGCCGGTGGCTCCGGCGAAGACGGACTCCGAGCCGGTCTGTACGGTCATGGGCTTCTCCTGTGCTCGCGGTTCGGGCGTACGGACGGGACGTGCGGACCCGGCGTCCGACAGGGGCGCCAGGCTGGGACTGCGGGCGGGGGCTGCGGGCGGTCCGGGACGGTCAGACGAAGGCGAGGACGCGGACCGGGCCGCCGGTCCCGCCGCGGTGCTTGGGCGCGCCGACCACGGCGACGGCACCGAGGTCGGGCACGGTGTCGAGCCCGGCGAGGCACTCGATGGCGTACTTGCCGGCCGGCAGCAGCACCCGGTGGGTGTCCGGGTCGGCCGGGCGGGTGCCGGGGTCGAGGCTGATCGAGTCGGTGCCGACGCCGACCACCGAGCGCTCGGCGACCAGGAAGTGCGCGGCCTCCACGGAGATCCCGGGGAAGCGGTAGAGCCCTTCCGCGGGGTCGAGGTTGAGGAAGGCGCCGGGGGTGTCGATCCGGTGCGCCCAGTCGTTGTCGACGGCGAGCAGCGCGCCGTCGGGGATGCGGCCGTGCCGGCTCTCCCACGCCAGCAGGTCGTCGACGGTCAGTTCGGTGACGTGGTCGCGGGCGGCGCGCTCGCCGATCCGGACCACGGCCAGCGGCGCGACCAGGGTGTCGGCCGGGATCTGGTGGGTGGCCAGGCCGTCGTCGTCGAAGTGCGAGGGCGCGTCGAGGTGGGTGCCGATGTGCTCGTTGTAGGTGAGCTCGAAGGCGTTGTACTCGTGCTCGGCGAGGTTGGCGAGCCGCTTGATCTCCATCGGCTTGACGTACAGCTCGAACACCGGCCAGTCCGGGCCGACCACGTGGGTGAGGTCCCGGACGGCCCCGCGCGGCAGGCTGATCGGGGCCCTGTCCCGCAGCGGCGCCGGCACTTCGGCGGGACCGCCGGCGACGGGACCGGTGGCGGTGTGGCCGGTGGCGGTGTGGCCGGTGGCACCGGCCACCGTCTCCGGTGAGCACATGGGATTCCCCCTCCTGGAGAACATCTATGGAAAAACAATCTCCTGAACGCGTTATGCTGGTGACCCCGCCCGCAGAAGGAGTTCCGATGGCCACCGCCCCGCGGCCGCCCCGCCTCGCCTCGCCCAGCCGGACGGACGACGGGGGCGAGCGCCGGCAGTACTTCGCGACGCTCACCCGGGAGCGCCCCGACATCGCGCTCTGCCGGGCCACCACGGTGGTCGCCCGGGCGATCGACGAGGAGCTGACCGGCGCCCGGCTGACGGTGGCCCAGCACCTGGTGCTGAAGATGCTGGACGCGGTCGGGGCCTGCTCCCAGCAGGAGTTGAGCGAGCAGCTGCGGATCGACCGCAGCGTCATGGTCGGCTGCATCGACGCCCTGGAGAGCTCCGGGCTGGTGGTCCGCGAACGCCACCCGCGCGACCGCCGCGCCTACGCCGTCACCATGACCGAGGCCGGTTCGCAGGCCCTGGCCGACGCGGAGGCGGACATCGCCCCGATGATGGACCGGGTGTTCGCCGCACTCACCGCGGAGGAGCGGGACACGCTGATCCGGCTGACCCGCAAGCTCCTCGCCGTTCAGCCGGGCGGGTGAAGCCGTGGGCGTGTCCTGCGGTTCCCTGCCGGGTCCGCCGGGGCCCGCGGGACACGCCTCAGTCGGCCAGCGCCTGGTTGACCAGCTGCCGCAGACGTCCGTGCAGCTGGTGCGCACCGGAGGGCATCAGCTGGGTCAGGAACAGCACCGTCAGCCGCTCCGCCGGGTCCACCCAGAAGATGGTGGACGCGGCGCTGTGCCAGCCGTACTCCCCCGCGCTGGCCGGCACCCCGGCGGCCGCCGGGTCCTGCACCACCGCGAAACCGAGCCCGAAGCCGACCCCGGCGGTGGGCATCTCGGAGAACACCGGCCGTCCGACGCTCTTCAGGTCCCCGCCGCCGGGCAGGTGGTTGCGCAGCGCGTGCCGCAGCGTGTGGCGGCCGAGCACCCGCACGCCCTGGTACTCGCCCTCGCCGAGCAGCATCTGGCTGAACCGGTGGTAGTCGGCGAGCGTGGTGACCAGTCCGGAGCTGCCGGAGAGGCAGTCCGGCTCGCGCAGCACGTCACCGCCGAAGGCGTCGTTGCGAACGGCCTTCCCGTCGGCCGGGTTGACGACGTAGAAGGCGGCCAGCCGGTCGGCCTTGTCGGCCGGGACGTGGAAGCCGGTGTCCGCCATGCCGAGCGGCCCGAGCACCCGCCCGGCCAGGAACTCGTCCAGCCGCTTGCCCGACGCGACCTCGATCACCCGCCCGAGCACGTCGCTGGAGGCGCCGTAGTTCCAGGCGGTGCCGGGCTCGAAGAGCAGCGGGAAGGAGGCCCACTTCGCCACGCACCCGGCGAGGTCGAGGCCGGGCGCGGTGGTCCACTCGAAGCCGTTGGCGGTGTAGATCTCGTCCACCGGGTGCGCCCGGTGGAAGCCGTAGGTCAGGCCGGAGGTGTGGGTGAGCAGGTGCACGATCCGGATCGGCTCGGCGGCGGGGACGGTGACCGGCCGGGAGGCCGGACCGCGCTGGTAGACCCGGACGTCGGCGAACTCCGGCAGGTAGCGGGAGACCGGGTCCTGGAGGCCGATCGCGCCCTCCTCCAGGAGCACCAGCGCGGCCACCGAGGTGACCGGCTTGGTCATCGACCAGGACCGGTAGATGGTGTCCGGGGTCTGCGGCAGGCCGTTCTCGACGTCGCGGTGCCCGTACCCGGCGAGGTGGGCGACCTTCCCGCCGCGGGTGACGGCGAGCTGCCAGCCGGGCAGCCGACCGTCGTCCACGTAGGCCCGGAGGTACTCGTCGATCCGGCGCAGCCGCTCGGGATCCAGCCCCACCTCGGCGGGTTCGACTTCGACTTTGATCTGCGACATGGCGTCCTCTCGCGGTCGAGCACTCTCGTCATGTTTCGAATGTTCGAAGATAGTGGAAGCATAGGAAGAATCAACTCCGCACACAAGAGCGGAACTTGATGGCATGCCAGTAGTTCCACCTACTGGACTTCGAATGTTGCGCAAGTTTCGAACCATTAATAGGATCCGGAAGGATTCGCACCCCCCTTCCGACCCGACCGGAGCTGGAGCCTGCCCATGCCGCCCCTCGCGCTCTCCATCGACGAACTCCTCACCACCACCCGGGCGGTGCGCAAGCGACTGGACCTCACCCGCCCGGTGGAGCGCGAGCTGATCGAGGAGTGCCTCTCCCTGGCCACCCAGGCCCCCACCGGACGCAACCGCCAGCGCTGGGACTTCATGATCGTCACCGACCCGGCCAAGCGCTCCGCCATCGCCGACCTCTACCGCCTCGGCCTGGTCCGCCCCCGCCAGCAGGTGGTCGGCACCGGCGTCGACCGCACCGTCGGCGACCAGCTGCGCCGGCTCCGCCTGGCCGAGAGCGCCCAGCACCTCTTCGACCACCTGCACGAGGTCCCGGTCCTGGTGATCCCCTGCGTCCGGATCGAGGGCCGGCACGAGGTCGACTCCTTCGTCGGCCAGGCCAACACCTGGGGTTCGATCATCCCGGCCACCTGGCAGTTCATGCTCGCCGCCCGTTCCCGCGGCCTCGGCACCGCCTGGACCACCCCGCACCTGCACTACGAGCGCGAGGCCGCCCAGATCCTCGGCATCCCGTACGAGACCGTCCTCCAGGCCGCGCTGATCCCGCTGGCACACACCATCGGCACCGACTTCCGCCCCGGCCCCCGGGTCGGCACCGAGCAGATCGCCCACTGGGACGCCTGGTAGCCCCCGGCCGGGACGCCGGCCCCACCGGGGAGTTCTTGACCGTCGATCAGGCCGATCTTTAGGATGACTGCCATGTTCCGGGAATGTCGAGTCAACGGCCTTACTGCCGAGGCGACTTCCGACTGCGCGACGCACCGCTGCCGCTGTCGCCCCTGAACCCTCCTCCCGCGTCCGCGCGCTGAACCGCGCACCGACCCGACGCCGGAAGAAGATCTCCTCTCATCATCACGATTCCGCCCCGCGGTGGTGCCCCCACGCACCCCGCCGATTCCGGCTGCCCGGAGTTCCGGAATCTCGACGGCAAGGAGAACGAACATGAGCCTGTCCCTCTACCGCTCCGCCGATCCGTCCGATCCCGCCGGCCCCACCGTCCGGGTGCTCATCTGCGCCGCCTCACCACTGCTGCGCACCGGGCTGCGCACCATCCTGCAACGCTCACCCGGACTGCAACCCCTGACCGAACTCTCCACCACCGCCAGAATCGCCCAGGCCTGCGCCGCCAAACGCCCGGACGTGGTGGTCATCGACGCCGACATGCCCGGGATGGAGGCCTGCGAGGTCAAGAAGCTCACCACCGCCCAGGACGCTGGGCAGCCCGGCGTCATCCTGCTGGTCCGCCCCGGCGACCCGGACCGGATGCTCGACTACCTCAGAGCGGGCGCCCGCGGCCTGGTCCTGCGCGACGGACCGGAGTCCGACATGGTGCACGCGGTCCGGGCGGTCGCCGCCGGGAACGCGCTGATCTCCCCGCCGATCACCGCCGAGGTGGTCACCGAGATGGCCCGCCGGCTGCCCGGACCACCGCTGCACACCCCACCGCTGCTCCATCTGCTCACCCCCCGCGAGCAGGAGGTGCTCACACTGATCGCGGGCGGGCTGTCCAACGCCGAGATGGCCGCCGAGCTCCACCTCAGCGAGAAGACCGTCAAGTTCCACGTCTCCAACGTGCTCGGCAAGCTGCGCGTGCGCAGCCGGGCCCAGGCGATGGTCTACGCCCGGTCGGGACACCGGGCGGCCGGCTGAGCCACCGGCCGCCCGGCGCGGCGTCACGTCTGCGGGGCCAGGGCCCGCAGCGTGTCGCGCATCCCCTCCGGTCCGGCGCCGAACTCCGGTACCGGCAGCACTGCCAGCAGCGGCGTGTCCACCCCCGCCGCCACGAACTCCGCCACCCGCTCCCGGCACTCCCCCGGGGACCCGTGGATCAGCAGTGCGTCGACCAGGTGCTCGGGCACCGCCGCGCACGCGCCGTGGAAGTCGCCCGCCGCCCACGCGGCGTGCGAGGCGGCCAGCTCCTCGCCGCGCCCCAGCCAGTCGTGGAAGCCGCCGTACGTCCGGGCGTTGAGGATCGGCCCGAGCAACTGCCGTCCCTGCCACCGGGCGTGGTCGCGGTCCTTGGTCGGGCAGACGAACAACCGGGCCACCACCTCCTTGGTGCGGCCCGCTTCCCCCATCGCGGCCCGTACCCGCGGCACGTCCGCGGCCGCCAGGAAGTTGGTCACCAGCCCGTCCGCCTCCCGTCCGGCCAGCCGCAGCATCTGCGGGCCGAGGGCGCCCATCATCACCGGCGGCACCGGGTCGGGCCGCAGCACCGGGGTGTACCGCTCGATGGTGAAGGAGTCGAACGCGCCCTGCACCGTCCGTCCGGCCAGCGCCTGCTTCAGGAACCGCACGGTGTCGCGGACCTGACGGTACGGGCGCTCGAACGGGATGCCGTTGATCCGGGTGACGAACGGCGGGCCGGAGGAGCCGACGCCCACCACCACCCGGCCCGGCGCGGCCTCGGCCAGCGAGGCGACCGTCATGGCGAGCAGCGCCGGCCCGCGGGTCTGCACCGGCACCACGCCGGTGCCCAGCCGCAGTGCCGGCGCCCAGGCCGCCGCGAGCGCCAGCGGGGTGAAACCGTCGTAGCCCGCCGCCTCGCCGGTCCACACGTCGGTGTAGCCCAGGTCGGGCAGTTCCTCGACCAGTGCGCGGTGCCGGTGCAGCGGGACGCCGCGCAGCGGGAGCGTCAGACCGTAGCGGCCCACGGGCACCTCCGGGCGGTTCGCTCGCGGCGCTCACTCATCGGGTGTCCTTCCGCGGGAACGGCGGTGCGGGCCGGCCCCATTGCCTAAGATTGGATAGTACGCCAAAGTTCGAACAATCCATCACGCGACCAGGACGACCAAGGAGCCGCCATGCGGACCCCGAGCCACCCGGCCACCGACTCCATCGAGCTCGCCGGCATCTTCCACGCCCTCAGCGACCCGGCCCGCCTCTCCATCGTGACCGGCCTGGCCCAGGTCGACGAGCAGTGTTGCAGCGATCTGGACGTCCCCCTGTCCAAGTCGACCCTCTCGCACCACCTCAAGGTGCTGCGCGAGGCCGGCGTCACCACCACCCGGGTCGAGGGCACCCGCCGGCTGATGTCGCTGCGCCGGGACGACCTCGACCTGCGCTTCCCCGGCCTGCTGGACGCCGTGCTGAACGCCGCGACCCGTGAGCCCGCCGACGCCCACTGATTCTCCCCGACACTCCCGGGGCCGCTCTTCGGCCGTACGACCGGTCTGCGCCCCGGCCTTTGGACCTGAATCGGCCCCGCCCGGCCCCACCGGGCGCGCCGATGGCCCAGGCTGGCCGCGTTCCCCCCGTCCGCAGCCCGCACTGGAGTCCGCCGTGCCCGTCGACACCCTCACCCACGAGACCGCCGCCCGCGCCGCCCTCGACGCCTTCCTCGACGCCCTCAACAGCCGCGACCTGGCGGCCTGGGCGGAGACCCTGCACTACCCGCACGTCCGGGTGCACGAGGGCGAGGTGACGGTCTGGGAGGACCGGACCGGCTACGTCGAGCGCTCCGCCCCCGAGCTGGCCCGGCTGGTCGGCTCCGGCTGGGCCCGCAGCGGCTGGGAGAGCGTCGAGCTGAGCCAGTCCTCCCCCGACCAGGTGCACGCCCTGGTCCGCTTCGCCCGCTACGACGCGGCCGGGGAGCGCACCGGCGCCTTCGACTCGGTCTACGTGCTCACCCGGCGCTCCGACCGCTGGGGCGTGCTCGCCCGGATCGGCTTCCAGACCGTCTGACCCGCCGCCCCGGCCCGGGAGCGCCCCGGACACGACGGCGGGGCCGGCCGGGAAGTCCCGGACCGGCCCCGCCGCGGAGCGCTCAGGCCCCTATCGGCCGCTGGCTCCGCACCGCCTGGAGCAGCCCGACGGCCATCCAGTTCGCGAACATCGACGAGCCGCCGTACGAGACGAACGGCAGCGGGATGCCCGCGACCGGCATGATGCCCAGGCACATCCCGATGTTCTCGAAGGCCTGGAAGGACAGCCAGGCGATGATCCCGGCCGCCACGATCGTCCCGTACAGGTCGGTCGCCTGCCGGGCGATCCGGCAGGCGCGCCAGAGGATCACGCCGACCAGCGCGATGATCGCCAGCGCCCCGACGAAGCCGAGCTCCTCGCCGGCCACGGTGAACACGAAGTCGGTCTGCTGCTCCGGCACGAACTGCCCGACCGTCTGGGTGCCGTGGAACAGCCCCTTGCCGGTCAGTCCGCCCGAGCCGATCGCGATCCGGGCCTGCGCGGTGTTGTAGCCGACGCCGTTCGGGTCCAGCTGTGGGTTGGCGAAGGCGGCGAAGCGGTCGATCTGGTACTGGCTCAGCAACCCGAACTTCCAGATCGCCACGCACCCGGCGGTGCCCGCGACCAGCAGGCCGAGCACCCAGCGGTTCGCCGCCCCGGAGCCGAGCAGGATGCCCAGCACGATCGCGGCCATCACCATCACCGAGCCGGCGTCCGGCATCAGCAGCACGATGCACATCGGCAGCCCGGCCCAGAGCAGCCCCCGGAACACCGCCTGGTGCGAGGGGAACTCCCGCTCCCCGGCGTCCACCTGGTCCGACAGCACGACCGCCATCGCCAGCACGATCGCGAGTTTCGCGAACTCGGCCGGCTGGACCGAGAAGCCGCCGCCAAGCTGGATCCACGAGTGCGCGCCGTTGATGGTCGAGCCCAGCGGGCTGAGCGTCGCCAGCAGCAGCACGATCACGCCGACGTACAGGAACGGCACGATCGTGCGGAAGCGCCGGCTCCCTATCGCTATCACCACGGCGCACAGCACCAGCCCGACCACGAAGTTGGTCAGGTGCCGGTACAGGAAGTACTGCGGGTCCCCGTGGGTCAGCGAGTCGCGCCCGCGGGTGGCCGACCAGACCAGCAGCGAGCTGCCGCCCGAGAGGGCCAGCGCGGCGAGCAGCAGTATCCAGTCGAGCCGCCAGAGCGGGGAGTCCTTGGCCAGGGCCTTGGAGACCCCGCTGCGCTGCGGGGCCAGCCGCAGCTGCCGGTACGAGCCGTAGGAGGTCATGCCCGTCCCCTTCCCGGTCCGCGCGAGGGTTCGAGCGCGGCGTCGGCCGCCGTGTACGACGCCGGACGGTCGGCCGGCGGCGCCTGGTCGAGGAAGGCCGGCGCGGGGGCCGCCTGCGCCGCGGCCGCGTCGAGCAGGGCCGGAGCCGGCGCGACGGCCGGGGCCTGGGCTCCCGGCGCCGGGTCGACACCGTACGAGGCCTGCTTGATGATCGCGGTGCCGTCCGGGTTGAACTTCGGCAGCTCGGTCTGCGGCGCGGGCAGCAGCGCCTTGGTGTTGTCGATGGCGCCCTTGTCGTCCACGCCGTACAGCGCCTGGTAGACCCGGCGGATGGCGTCACCGGAACCGCCGGAGCCGGTGCCGCCCTGGCTGATCGTCATGACGACGGCGTAGTCCTTGCTGTACGTGGTCAGCCAGGAGGTGGTCTGCTTGCCCTCGACCTCGGCGGTGCCGGTCTTGGCGTGCAGCGCGATCTTGTCCTGCGGCCAGCCGTTGAACTTCCAGGCCGCGGTACCGGACTTGATGACGCCCTCGGTGGCCTGGTCGATGTAGCTGAGCAGCTTCTGGTCGCCGGGGAACTTGGCGTCCTCGTGCGGGGCGATCTCGCGGACGAGGTCCCCGCTCGGGCTTATCACGGCCTTGGCGACGGTCGGCCGGTAGAAGGTGCCTCCGTTGGCCAGCGCCGAGTAGATCCGGGCCATCTGGACCGGGGTGACGAGGGTGTCGCCCTGGCCGATCGCGAAGTTGACGGCGTCACCGGCACGCATCTGGTAGCCGTCGACGCAGTTTTCCCGGGCGATCTGGTCGGAGTAGCTGTTGCCGCCCTTCTGCCCCTGCGCGCACCAGGCGTCCTTGTTGTTGTCGTAGAAGGACTGCTTCCACTGCCGGTCCGGCACCCGGCCGGGGACCTCGGACGGCAGGTCGATGCCGGTCTTGGCGCCCAGGCCGAACTGGTGGGCGGTCTTGAAGAACCAGTCGCCGGGGTCCTGCTTCGGCTTGATGCCGCCGTCCTTCATCCACTGGTCGTACGCCAGGCCGTAGAAGACGGTGTCGCAGGAGACCTCCAGCGCCTTCTCCAGGGAGATCTGGCCGAAGTTCTCGCTCTCGAAGTTCTTGAACTCGCGGCCGCCGATGGTCACGCTCTTCGGGCAGTCGTAGCGGCCGTCCAGCGAGTAGCCGGCCTGCACGGCGGCGGTGGTGGAGATGACCTTGAAGGTCGAACCGGGGGCGGACTGACCCTGTATGGCCCGGTTCAGCAGCGGGAAGTTGGATTCCTTGCTGGTCAGCGACTGGTAGTCCTTGCCACTGATGCCGCCCACCCAGAGGTTCGGGTCGTAGGTCGGGGCGCTCGCCATCGCGACGATCCGCCCGGTGTGCACGTCCATCACGACGGCGGCCCCGGAGTCGGCCTCGTAGTTGCGGTTGGTGACCTTGTCGAAGGTGTTCCGGGCGTCGGCCATGGCCTGCGCCAGGTTGTCCTCGACCACCTTCTGCACCCGGGCGTCGATGCTGGTGACCAGGTTGTCACCGGTCTGCGGGGCGACGGTGCCGGCGTTGCCGATCACCCGGCCGAGGTTGTCCACCTCCAGCTTGGTGATGCCCGCGGTGCCGCGCAGGTCGCGGTCGTACACCGACTCCAGGCCGGCCCGCCCGATCTGGTCGGCCGGCAGGTAGCGGTCCAGGCCGCTCTTGCCGGAGGTCTTGCTGACCTCCTCGTCGGTGACCGGCGAGAGGTAGCCGAGCACCTGGGCCAGGTTGGCGCCCTCGGCGCCGGTGTAGCGGCGCACGGCGGTGGGCTGCGCGGTGACCCCGGGGAAGTCCTCTCGGCGCTCCATTATCTGCATCGCCTGCTGGGTGGTCGCCTCCTTGGTGACCGGGATCGGCTGGTACGGCGAACCGTTCCAACAGGGCTGAGGGGTCTTGGCGTCGCAGAGCCGGACCTTCTCCTGCACGTCCTTGGCGGGCATCCCCAGCACCTCGGCCAGCCGGGACAGCACCGCCTTGCCGCCGTCCTTCTGCTGGAGCAGCGAGGTGCGGCTGACCGAGACCACCAGCCGGGTCTCGTTGCCGGCCAGCACCCGTCCGGAGGCGTCCAGTATCTCGCCGCGGACGGCCGGCTCGACCACCTCGCGGATGTGGTTGCCGGTCGCCTTCGCGGTGTACTCCTTGGCGTTGCGGATCTGCAGGTACCACAGCCGCCCGCCGAGGGTGGCGAGCAGCGACAGCACCAGGATCTGCAGCACCACCAGACGGATCGTCACCCTTCGGGTGCGGCCGGTCTCGGGGATGTTGCTCACGTCTCGTGCGCTCCAGGATGCGGGGAGGTCGGGTGGTCGGGGCCGGGCCGGTTACGGGCGGCGGGCGAAGCCGGGCACGCGCCGCTTCTTGTACCTCGGGCCCGTCGAGGCCTCGCGGGTGGTGCGGTAGCGGGCCAGCGTGCCCAGGCCGGAGCCGCCCTCGTCGTCGTCCGCGGCGGCCACCGGGTCGCGCCCGAAGCGGCGGCCGAGGTACATCACCAGCGGCACCACGAAGGGCGCCAGCAGCAGGTCGTACAGCAGGGCGCTGATCACCAGTCCGGCGAGGCCGACGTGCCGGGCCGCGGTGTCGCCGACCAGGGCGCCGACCATCGCGTAGAGCAGGGTGGAGGCGGCCGCCGCGGCGCCGACCACCAGCAGCGAGCCGGCGACCGAGCGCTGGCGGCCGTGGTCCGGGCGCAGCAGCCCGGCGCCGTAGCCCATCAGGCAGAGCACCAGTGCGTAGCGGCCGATCGCGTGGTCGGAGGGCGGCGCGAGGTCGGCCAGCAGGCCGCCCGCGAAGCCGACCAGGCAGCCGCCGGTCGGCCCGTAGACCATGGCCAGGCCGACCACGACGAGCAGCAGTATGTCCGGGGTGGCTCCCGGGAGCTGGAGCCGGCCGAACACGCTGACCTGGAGGATCAGACCGAGCAGGACGAGGCCGGCGGAGACGGGGATGCGGGCGAGGCGCATGGCTCAGTTCCCCCCAGTGGGCTTGGCGGGCGAGGCGGCGGGCGCGGAGGCCGGGGCCTGGCCGGGGTCGGCGGCCGGCTGGCCCGCGGTGGGCGCCGGCGGCAGGACGGCGTCGCGCGGGTCGGTGCGCGGCGGGACGACCACCACGCCGACCAGGTCCAGCCGGGTGAACTGGACGAAGGGCTCGACCAGGACGGTCTTGGTCAGCTGTCCGGCGTTGGCCTGGACCTCGGTGACCTTGCCGACCGGGACGCCGGGCACGAACGGGCGGCCGCTCTGCGAGCCGAAGGTGACCAGTCGGTCGCCGGCCTTGACCTGGGCCTTGCCGTTGAGCAGGGAGACCTTCATCGGGCTGTCGCCGCCGCCGGAGGCGAAGCCGATCTCGCCGGTGCCCTCCAGCCGGGTGCCGGCCGAGAAACCGGGGTCGGAGGCGAGCAGCACGGTGGCGGTGGTCGGGGCGACGGTGGTGATCCGGCCGACCAGGCCCTGACCGTTGACCACCGTCATGTCGCGGGTGAGGCCGTCGTCGCTGCCGGCGTCGATGGTGATGGTCCAGGAGAAGCCCTGGGCCGGGCCGATCGCGATGACCTGGGCGGCCTTGACGGTGTATCCGCCGGCGCCGGCGGTGCGCAGCAGGTCGTCCAGCTGCTTGGTGCGCCCGGTGGCCATGTCGGAGGAGGCGAGCTTCTGCCGCAGTTCGGTGTTCTCGCGGGCGAGCTGGTCGGTGCGGCCGCTGTCGGTGACCGTGTCCCGGATGGCGCGGACGGTGTCGGCGACCGGGTCCACGACGGTGGCGGCTCCGCGCTCGACGGGTCCGAGGACGCGGGCGGCGGCGTGCCGGGCCGGGCCGAGCGGGGAGTCCTCCCCGCCCTTGATGTCCACGGTGATCAGCGCGAAGGCTACGGCCACCAGCAGGATGAGCAGCAGCCGGCTCTCTCGTGTGTCCCTCACGGTGCGGGTACTGCCCCTTCGTACCTGGCCGCCGCCCGGGGCTGTGGGGCCCGGGTGGCGGCCCGTTCGGTCGAGTGTCGGATGTGACGCGTGGTGCCGGCGGTGCGGCGACCTGTCAACGACGCGGCGAGGCGTCGAGTACCTGCTGGAGCGCCTCGAACTCCTCGACGCACTTGCCGGAGCCGAGTGCGACGGAGTCGAGCGGGTTCTCCGCGATGTGGATCGGCATGCCGGTCTCGCGGCGCAGCCGCTCGTCCAGGCCGCGCAGCAGGGCGCCGCCACCGGTGAGCACGATGCCCCGGTCCATGACGTCGCCGGCCAGCTCGGGCGGGCACTGGTCGAGGGTGGTCTTGACCGCGTCGATGATCGCGTTGACCGGCTCGTCGATGGCCTCGCGGACTTCGGCGGCGGAGATGACCACGGTCTTGGGAAGGCCGCTGACCAGGTCGCGGCCGCGGATCTCGGCGTGCTCGTCCTTCTCGCCCTCCAGGCCGAAGGCGCTGCCGATGCTCATCTTGATCTGCTCGGCACTGCGCTCGCCGAGGAGCAGCGAGTACTCCTTCTTGATGTGCTGGACGATCGCGTTGTCCAGCTCGTCACCGGCCACCCGGATGGACTGGGCGGTGACGATGCCGCCGAGGGAGATCACCGCGACCTCGGTGGTGCCGCCGCCGATGTCGACGACCATGTTGCCGGTGGCCTCGTGGACGGGCAGACCGGCGCCGATCGCGGCGGCCATCGGCTCCTCGATGATGTGCACCTGGCGGGCGCCGGCCTGCGAGGAGGCCTCGATGACGGCGCGGCGCTCGACGCCGGTGATGCCGGAGGGCACGCAGACCACGACGCGGGGGCGGGCCAGGTAGCGGCGGCGGTGGATCTTGAGGATGAAGTACCGCAGCATCCGCTCGGTGATCTCGAAGTCGGCGATCACGCCGTCCTTGAGCGGGCGGATGGCGACGATGTTGCCCGGGGTGCGGCCGATCATCTTCTTGGCCTCGGAGCCGACCGCGAGGATCCCGCCGGTGTTGGTGTTCACCGCGACGACGGACGGCTCGTTCAGGACGATGCCCTTGCCCCTGACGTACACCAGCGTGTTGGCTGTTCCGAGGTCGATCGCCAAGTCGCGGCCGATGAACGACAGGTTGCTCGCCATGGGGTGTGGGTGCCTTCCCGGGCTCGGAGTTCATGGGGGGGTGGACGAATGCGCGCGCCCACGCTTGGGCGGAGACCAGCTGAGCTGCCTTACCGGGCCCTTGAGTCGCGTCCATCGTAGTCACGCCGCGCGGTACGGACGTCGACGTGGGGCATACCGTCCATTGTCCGGGGCGTGATCGCATCTCCGAGGATTGGGACGCCGTGTCGGCGCCCCCAGTTCCCTATTTCACGATAAGAATGCCCCGGCCGGGCCAATGGTCCCGACCGGGGCGGTACGAACGTCCTCCGGGTGTCCCGCACCGGTCCTCCCGGTGCTTCACCCCTGGTCCTGCCGGGTGTGTCGCCCGGTCCGGGTCAGGCGTGCGCGGGGAAGAAGATCTTGATCTCGCGCTCGGCGGACTCCGGGGAGTCGGAGGCGTGGATCAGGTTCTCGCGGGTGATCGTCGCGTAGTCGCCGCGGATGGTGCCGGCCCCGGCCTCCAGCGGGTTGGTGGCACCGGCCAGCATGCGGATGCCCTTGACGACCTCCTCGCCCTCGACGATCAGCGCGATCGACGGGCCGGAGGTCATGAACTCCAGCAGCGGCTCGTAGAACGGGCGGCCCACGTGCTCCGCGTAGTGCTGCTCCAGCGTCGCCCGGTCGAAGGTGCGCAGCTCGATCGCGGCGAACCGCCAGCCGGCCTTGCGCTCGATGCGGCTGATGATCTCGCCGGCCAGGCCACGGCGGACGGCGTCGGGCTTGAGCAGGACGAGAGTGCGCTGGGACACGGTGCGTCTCCTGGGGATTCGGTTCGGCAGACAGTCGGGTCGACAAGCGGTGCCGACAAGGCAGAGATTACCTTGCGTACACGGCGTGTCGGTCCGCCGGTCCGGGCCTCAGACCTGTACCGCGGCGGCCTCGGCGGCGGCCCGGGCGGCCTTGAACTCGTCCACCTTGCGGCCGTAGTGCACGGAGCACCACCACAGGCCGGCGAAGACCACACCGAGGCCGAACATGCTCGGCAGGATGAAGCCGCTGGCGATCAGGCCGATCTGCAGCGCCCAGCCGATCTGCACCGCGCCGGGGCGGTTGATCATGCCGCAGAGCAGGACGCACAGCGCCATCGCGATGCCGCTGACCGTCCAGATCTCCCCGCTGGAGACGTCGGAGAGCCGCGTCGCGACCAGCGCCGCGAACATGATCAACAGCGCTTCGCCGATCAGCGTCGAGGAACAGAGCGTCCTCATGTCACTTCCTCCCGAGCAGCAGGCGGGCCTCGCCCACCGTGATGACCGAACCGGTGACCAGCACCCCGGCGCCGCCGAGGTCGCCCTCCTCCTCGGCGAGGGTGACGGCGGCGGCGATGGCGTCGTCGAGCCGGGGCTCGACCTGGACGCGGTCCTCGCCGAAGACCTCGACGGCCAGGGCGGCGAGCGCGTCGACGTCCATCGCGCGGTGGGTGGAGTTCTGGGTGATGACGACCTCGGCCAGGATCGGCTCGAAGGCCTCCAGCACGCCGGCCACGTCCTTGTCCCCGGAGGTGCCGATCACGCCGACGAGCCGGGTGAAGCCGAAGGACTCGGTGAGCGCGGCCACGGTGGCGCGGGCGCCGTGCGGGTTGTGCGCGGCGTCCAGGACGATCGTGGGGCTGCGGCGGACGACCTCCAGGCGACCCGGCGAGGAGACGCCGGAGAAGGCCTGGCGGATCTTCTCCACGTCCAGCTGGCCGCCGCGCGCGCCGCCGACGCCGAAGAAGGCCTCGACCGCGGCCAGCGCCAGGGCCGCGTTGTGCGCCTGGTACTCGCCGTGCAGCGGGATGAAGATGTCCTCGTACTCCTCGCCGCCGAGTCCGCGCAGCGTCACCAGCTGGCCGCCGACGGCGAGTTCGCGGCGGATCACGCCGAACTCCATGCCCTCGCGGGCGACCGTGGCGTCCACCTCGACGGCGCGGCGCAGGATGGTCTGGGCGGCGTCCAGCTGCTGCTGGGCGACGACGGCGACGGAGCCGGACTTGATGATCCCGGACTTCTCGACCGCGATCTCGCCGGTGGTCTCGCCGAGCTTGTCGGTGTGGTCCAGCCCGATCGGGGTGATCACCGCCACGGCGGCGTCGATGACGTTGGTGGCGTCCCAGGAGCCGCCCATGCCGACCTCGACCACGGCGACGTCCACCGGGGCGTCGGCGAAGGCCGCGTAGGCCATGCCGGTCAGCACCTCGAAGAAGGACATCGGCACCGGCTGCGCCGCGTCGACCATCTGCACGTAGGGCTCGATGTCGCGGTAGACCTCGACGAAGCGCTCGGGGGTGATCGGGGCGCCGTCCAGGCTTATCCGCTCGGTGACGGACTCCACGTGCGGGCTGGTGTAGCGGCCGGTGCGCAGCTCGAAGGTGTTGAGCAGCTGCTCGATCATCCGGGCGGTGGAGGTCTTGCCGTTGGTGCCGGTGACGTGGATGGAGGGGAAGGACCGCTGGGGCTGGCCCAGGATGTCCATCAGCGCCTCGATCCGGTCGAGCGAGGGCTCCAGCTTGTTCTCCGGCCAGCGCTTGGAGAGCTCCACCTCGACGTCGCGCAGGGCGTCGCCGGTGCCGCCGTCGGCGGGGCGGATGGTGTACGGGTTCGGGTCGGCCTTGTCGCTCACGACCACAGTCTACGGAGCCCCGACGGGTCTTCCTCACGGGGTGAGAACGACCACTTTGCCCCTTCTTTGCCATGATCACCTAGTTTCCCCCCTTTACTATCGATTTAGCGATTTGAACCGCAATGAAGCATCGATTCGCAACCCACTGGAGCCTTCAACCTTTGATCATGAGGAGCATTGCGCCATGCCTGACGCCCTGCACGAGTGGATCGTGCTTCGCCAGGACGCCGTCGTCTGGGTCGCCGGACTGATCTCCCTGGCGCTCGTCGGCTACATGGCCCTGGTCTTCGGACGCTTCCTCGTGTACTGGGCGGGCTCCCGGCACGCCTTCCGGCACAACCGCCCCGCCGAGCCCGGCGACCCCACCGCCTTCCAGTGGCACCTGGTGATCCCCTGCCGCGACGAGGAGGCCGTGGTCGCCCAGACCCTGGACGGCCTGCGGGGCAGCGCGCCCGAGGCCCACCTCTGGGTGATCGACGACGACAGCGAGGACGCCACCCGCGAGCTGGTGCTCGCCGCGGCAGCCCACGACCCGCGGGTCCACCTGGTCCAGCGCCGCCGCCCGCACGCCCGGATCGGCAAGGGCGCCGCCCTCAACGCGGCCTACCGGGAGATCTCCGCCTGGCTGCCCGAGGGCACCGACCGCTCCCGGGTGGTGATCGGCGTGGTCGACGCCGACGGGCAGCTCGACCCGGGCACCCTCGCCCAGGTCTGCAACGCCAAGGCGCTCGGCCGTCCCGACACCGGTGCCGTCCAGATCGGCGTCCGGATGCGCAACGCCGACGACGAACTCCCGCTGCCCGGACGCGGCCGGGCCGCCAACGCCCTGGCCCGCGCACTGGTGCGGATGCAGGACGTCGAGTTCCAGGCCAACAACGCCGGCATGCAGCTGCTGCGCCGCCGCACCGGCAGCGTCGGCCTCGGCGGCAACGGCCAGTTCGTCCGGCTCACCGCCCTCGACTCGCTGACCGCCGAGGAGGGCCGGGCCGGCCGCCCCTGGCCGGAGCGCGCCCTGCTGGAGGACTACGAGTCCGGCCTCGACCTGCGGCTGGCCGGATGGCGGCTCACCCACGTCACCGAGGCCCAGGTCTCCCAGGAGGGCCTGATCTCGCTGCGCCGCTTCCTCACCCAGCGCACCCGCTGGGCCCAGGGCAACATGCAGTGCCTGCGCTACACCGGCCGGGTGCTGCGCTCGCCGCACTACACGGTGTCCGGCAAGGCCGAGGTGCTGTACACCTTCCTCCAGCCGGTGGTCTGCGTGCTGCTGGTGCTGCTCTTCCCGCTCTCGCTCGGGATCACCGGCGCGGGTCTGGTGCTCTTCCCGGAGGAGACCGCCGAGTTCCAGCTCAGGTTCGGCCCGTTGATGCTGCTCGTCTTCGTGCTCGCCGCGCTCCCGATGGTCCTCTGGGGCTTCGCCTACCGCCGGCTCGTCCACGCCGACCGCAGCCGGCTCACCGGCCTGCTCTGGGGCCTCCTGGTCTGGCTCTACGCCTACCACCTGTTCGTGGTCGCCGTCCGGGCCGCCGTCCGGATGCTGCTCGGCCGCAACGGCTGGGCCAAGACCCGCCGCAACGCCGAGAAGGTCGCCCTCGGCGCCCCCACCGCACTCGAGTCCTGAGACTGCCGCCCCACCCTCGCGCCTCCCCTCCGCCCCACGCCCCACCGGAGCCCCCGCATGAGCATGTGCCTGCCCCCGTCCAGCGTCGCCGTCGTCCTCGGCACCCGTCCCGAGCTGGTCAAGCTCGCCCCACTGATCCACGAGCTCGGCGACGCCACGCGACTGGTGCACACCGGCCAGCACTGGGACGAGGCGATGTCCGGCCGCTTCCTGCGCGACCTCGACCTGCCCGAGCCCGAGCTGCTCACCGGTGTCGGCGGCCGCCCCCGGGCCGGCCAGATCGCCCAGTCGCTGGGGCAGCTGGACGCCGCCTTCGCCGAGGACCGCCCCGCCGCCGTGGTCGTCCAGGGCGACACCAACGCCACCCTGGCCGGGGCGCTGGCCGCCAACGCCCGGGAGATCCCGCTGATCCACGTCGAGGCCGGGCTGCGCAGCTACGACCGGGCGATGCCCGAGGAGCACAACCGGGTGATGGTCGACCACGTCTCCGACCTGCTCTGCGCCGCCACCGGGGAGAACGTCGCCAACCTGCGCGCCGAGTCGCTGGCCGAGGCCCGGATCGAGCTCACCGGCAACACCGTCGTCGAGGTGGTCCGCCGTCAGCTGCCGGACGCGGCCGCCCGCACCACGCTGCTCGCCGTGCACGGGCTGAGCCCGGACGGGTACGTGCTGGCCACCGTGCACCGTCCGGAGAACACCGACACCGCCGAGGCGCTCGGCGCGGTGCTCGCCGAGCTGGACCGGATCGCCCGGGCCGGCACCCCGGTGCTGTTCCCGATGCACCCGCGCACCCGGGCCGCCGTCGAGCGCTTCGGTCTGGACGGCCTGCTGGAGCGGCTGGCCGCCACCGGCCCGGTCGGCTACGGCGACTTCCTGGGCCTGGCGAGCCACGCGGCGCTGCTGGTCTCCGACTCCGGCGGCGTGCAGGAGGAGTGCACCGTGCTCGGCCGCCCGCTGCTGGTGGTGCGCCGCTCCACCGAGCGCCCGGAGGCGATGGCGGCCGGCTTCGCCGCGCTGGTGCAGCCCGGCGAGGAGCTGGGCACCCTGGCCCGCGCCTGGCTCTCCGACACCCCCGAGCGGCTCGCCCGGCTGGCGGCCACCCCGAGCCCGTACGGCGACGGCCTGGCCTCGGCCCGGATCGCCGCGCTGACCACGGCGATCGCCGAGCCGGAAGGGGCCGACGCGGACCGGACCGTGCCACGGGCCTCCCAGGTCCTCTTGACAGCCTAATTGGTCTACTCCACCTTGTGAGGCAAGTCTCCGTTCCCGACCGGGACTTGAGTTGTCGGTAGCTCCCGCACGCCACCATCGACACCCCGGACGGCGTTCCTCCCCCACGAGGCGCCGCCGGGCCTCCCCCACTGGAGACGGAGTCATGCCACCTGCCCGACACCGGCGCCCGCGCGCCGTCCACTCCCTCCTCGCCGGAGCGAGCGCCCTGGTCATCGGCCTGGGCGGACTCGCCCTGGCCGGCGGCACCGGCGCCCACGCCGCCGACACCGACCTGATCACCAACGGCGGCTTCGAGACCGGGAACCTGTCCGGCTGGACCTGTTCGAACGGCACGGTCCAGAGCACCACCACCCACTCCGGCACGTACGCCCTGCAGTCCACCCCGGGCGCGGGCGACACCGGCGAGTGCACCCAGACCGTCCCGGTGAAGCCCTCCTCCTCCTACACCCTGAGCTCCTGGGTCCAGGGCTCGTACGTCTACCTGGGCGCCCGCGGCACCGGCGGCACCGATCCGAGCACCTGGACCTCCGGCACCGGCTGGACCCAGCTGAGCACGAGCTTCACCACCGGCCCGAGCACCACCAGCGTCACCGTCTACCTGCACGGCTGGTACGGGCAGCCGGCCTTCGCCGCCGACGACGTCTCGCTGTTCGGGCCCGGCGGACCGCAGCCGTCCCCGAGCCCGACCGCCACCACCACCGCCTCGCCGACTCCGACGGCCACCGCCACGGACACCGGCAGCCCCACCGCCACCGCGACGTCGACCCCGACCAAGCCCCCGGGCCTGCCCAAGCACATCCTCACCGGCTACTGGCAGAACTTCGACAACGGCGCCACCGTCCAGCGGATCAGCGACGTCCCGGCCGCCTACGACATCATCGCGGTCTCCTTCGCGGACGCCACCGCCACCCGCGGCGGCCTGAGCTTCACCCTCGACCCGACCCTCTCCTCCCGCCTCGGCGGCTACACCGACGCCCAGTTCAAGGCCGACATCGCGGCCAAGCGGGCGGCCGGGAAGCGGGTGGTGCTCTCCGTCGGCGGGCAGAACGGCACGGTCTGGGTGGGCGATTCCGCCTCCGCCGCGAACTTCACCGCCACCGCCTGGGCGCTGATGCAGAGTTACGGCTTCGACGGGATCGACATCGACCTGGAGAACGGCATCAGCTCCACCTACCTGGGCCAGGCGCTGCACGCCCTGGCGGCAAAGGCGGGGAGCGGGTTCGTCCTCACCATGGCGCCGCAGACGATCGACATGCAGTCGACCGGCACGGAGTACTTCAAGCTGGCGCTGAACGTCAAGGACATCCTCACCATCGTCAACATGCAGTACTACAACTCCGGCGCGATGAACGGCTGCGACGGGAACGTCTACTCGCAGGGCACCGAGAACTTCCTCACCGCGCTGGCCTGCATCCAGCTCAAGGGCGGGCTGCGGCCCGACCAGGTGGGCCTCGGGGTGCCGGCCTCCACCAGTGCCGCGGGCGGCGGGTACATCACCGCCGGCACGGTCGACAACGCACTGGACTGTCTGGCCTCGGGCACCAACTGCGGCAGCTACAAGCCGGACACCACGTGGCCGGGCATCGGCGGCGCGATGACCTGGTCGACCAACTGGGACGCCAAGGCGGGCAACCCGGTCGCGGGCACCATCGGTTCGCACCTGCACGCCATGCCGTAACTGTGCCCCTTCACCGCCCGGGCCGGGTTCAGACGCCGGCCCGGGCCTCGGGCACGTGCGCGGCGCCGCCGCGCCGACGGCGCAACTCGGCGGTGATCTCGGCCAGTTCGCCCTCCGGCAGCAACGGCAGCATCATCGCGACGCCCTGCAGCAGACCGCCGAGCAGGAAGGTGGTGTCCGGGGTCGCCGCCACCAGGCCGCGGACCTCGGCCACCTCGCCGGCCGCCACCGCCTCGATCAGCTGGGCGGCGTTCGCGGTCTCCTCGTCCACCTCGACCCCACCGGTGTCCGCCGGGGCGCGCCGGGCCATCGCCCGCAGCACCTTGTCACCGACCTCGGGGGCGTACGCCTTGCGGACGGCCTCGGCGGCGATCCAGGTGAGCAGGGTGGCCACCTCGCGCTCGGCGTGCTCGGCGAACAGCAGGTCCAGCTCGTGGTCGAACGCGATCTGGTTGCCGTGCCGGAACGCGAGCAGCAGGGTCGCCGCCCTGGCCTTGGCCTCCTCGACCGCCTCGGCAGGCAGTTCGTCGGCCAACTCCTCGGTCACCACCACGCCATGCCCTCCCGTCCGCCGCTCAGCGGAAACGCTCAGCAGAAACGCCCATTCGGAAACTCCGTGCACACCGTACACAGCGGACCTGCAAACTTCCGCGAACGCGCGCGGGCAAGACCGGAATCAATTCGCTCGGAATAGGACCCCACCCGGTCGCAGGATGATAATTCGCCGGAAGGGAGCAATACGGCTGGGCTATTAGGCGTAGCGAAAGCGACCCCGGAAGCAGCGCCCCGGAAAACGCCGAGGGGCCGCACCCCGCACGTCGCGGAGTACGGCCCCTGCAGTCGGGCCGGCGGCTCAGCCCTGCGGCAGTGCCGCGAGCTGGGCGGTGATCCGGGCGATGTCGGCCTCGGCGGCCTCCTGGCGGCCCCGGATCTTGGCGACCACCTCGTCCGGCGCCTTGGCGAGGAACGCCTCGTTGCCGAGCTTGGCGGTGGTCTGGACCTTCTCCTTCTCGGCGGCCGCGAGGTCCTTGGCCAGGCGCTTGCGCTCGGCCGCGACGTCGATGGTGCCCGAGAGGTCCAGCGCGACGGTGGCCCCGGCGACCGGCAGCGAGGCGGTGGCCGCGAAGCCCTCCCCGGGGACGGTCAGCCGCAGCAGCGAGCGGATCGCGTCCTCGTGGACGGCCAGCACGGTGCCGGCCAGCTCCAGCCGGGCCGGAACGCGCTGCGCGGGCTGGAGGCCCTGGTCCGAACGGAACCGGCGGACCTCGGTGACCACCTGCTGGAGCGTGGCGATCTCCGACTCGGCGGCCGCGTCACGGTAACCGCCGTCCTTCGGCCACTCGGCCACGACCAGCGACTCGGCGCCGGTGAGCGCGGTCCACAGCGCCTCGGTGACGAACGGGACGACCGGGTGCAGCAGCCGCAGCGTGATGTCCAGGACCTCGCCGAGCACCCGGCGCGAGGCGTCCGCCTGCGGGCCGCCCTTGGCCAGGGTGGTCTTGGAGAGCTCGACGTACCAGTCGAAGACCTCGTCCCAGGCGAAGTGGTACAGCGCGTCCGTGGCCTTGGCGAACTGGTAGTCGTCGTACAGCGCGTCCACCTCGGCGACGGTGGCGTTCAGCCGCGACAGGATCCAGCGGTCGACCGCGGTCAGCTCCTCCGGCGCGGGCAGCGGGCCCTCGACGGTGGCGCCGTTCATCAGCGCGAAGCGGGTCGCGTTCCAGATCTTGTTGCAGAAGTTGCGCGAGCCCTTGACCCAGTCCTCGCCGATCGGCACGTCGGCACCCGGGTTGGCACCGCGGGCCAGGGTGAAGCGGACGGCGTCGGCGCCGTAGGCGTCCATCCAGTCCAGCGGGTCCACGGCGGTGCCGGAGGACTTCGACATCTTCTTGCCGAACTCGTCGCGCACCAGACCGGTCAGGGCGACGGTCTTGAACGGCGCCTCGCCGTCCATCGCGTACAGGCCGAACATCATCATCCGGGCGACCCAGAAGAAGATGATGTCGTGGCCGGTCAGCAGGACGTCGGTCGGGTAGAACTTCTCCAGGTCCGGCGTCCGCTCCGGCCAGCCGAGCGTGGAGAACGGCCACAGGCCGGAGGAGAACCAGGTGTCCAGGACGTCCGGGTCCTGGACCCAGCCCTCGCCCGTCGGCGGCTGCTCGTCCGGACCGACGCAGACGACCTCGCCCTCGGGGCCGTACCAGACCGGGATCCGGTGGCCCCACCAGAGCTGGCGCGAGATGCACCAGTCGTACATGTTGTCGACCCAGTCGAAGTAGCGGCGCTCCAGCTCCTTCGGGTGGATCTCCACCTTGCCGTCGCGGACGGCGTCGCCGGCGGCCCTGGCCAGCGGCTCGACCTTGACCCACCACTGCAGCGACAGCCGCGGCTCGACCACCGTGTGGCAGCGCGAGCAGTGGCCGACCGCGTGCATGTACGGGCGCTTCTCGGCGACGATCCGGCCCTGCTCGCGCAGCGCGCCGACGACGGCCGAGCGGGCCTCCAGCCGGTCCATGCCGAGGAAGGGGCCGTGCACGGTGATCGCACCGCGCTCGTCCATGACGGTCAGGTTGGGCAGGCCGTGGCGCTGGCCGATGGCGAAGTCGTTCGGGTCGTGCGCGGGCGTCACCTTGACGGCGCCGGTGCCGAACTCCGGGTCGACGTGCTCGTCCGCGACGACCGGGATCTCACGGTCGGTCAGCGGCAGCTTGATGGTCCGGCCGATCAGGTGCTTGTAGCGCTCGTCCTCGGGGTGGACGGCCACCGCGGTGTCGCCCAGCATCGTCTCGGCCCGGGTGGTGGCGACGATGATCGAGTCGTCGCCCTCGCCGTAGCGGATCGAGACCAGCTCGCCCGGCACCTCCTCGTGCTCCACCTCGATGTCGGACAGCGCGGTGAGGCAGCGCGGGCACCAGTTGATGATGCGCTCGGCGCGGTAGATCAGGCCGTCGTCGAAGAGCCGCTTGAAGATGGTCTGGACGGCCTGGGACAGGCCCTCGTCCATGGTGAAGCGCTCGCGCGACCAGTCCACGCCATCGCCGAGGCGGCGCATCTGGCCGAGGATGCGGCCGCCGTAGCTCTTCTTCCACTCCCAGACCTTCTCGACGAAGGCCTCCCGGCCCAGGTCGTGCCGGGACAGGCCGTCCTCGGCGAGCTGCTGCTCGACCTTGTTCTGGGTGGCGATGCCGGCGTGGTCCATGCCGGGCAGCCAGAGCGTCTCGAAGCCCTGCATGCGCTTGCGGCGGGTCAGCGCGTCCATCAGCGTGTGCTGGAAGGCGTGGCCCAGGTGCAGGACGCCGGTGACGTTCGGCGGGGGGATGACGATGGTGTACGCGGGCTTGTCGCTCTTCGCGTCCGCGGTGAAGTAGCCACGGTCCACCCAGCGCTCGTACAGCTCGCCCTCTACGTCCGCGGGGGTGTAGGTCGTCGGGAGGGTTGCTGCTTCGTCCCCGGCAAAGGTGCTCACGGGGCGCTGGTTCGTCGTGTCGGTCACGACGCACAGTTTACGTAACCGGGACGAGGGTCACGAACCGCTTTCGGTCCGCGGACCGGCGGCTCCCGGGCGGACCCCGGTCCGGCGCCGTGCGGTAGCGTGCCCGGGCACTCGTCCGGTGGACCGGTACGACCATCACACCACCGGACCGTCCGCGACGCCACGAAGGTTGCCAAGTGACCGACCAGACCCCCTACGGTGCCCCGGCGCCGTCCCCCAACCCGCCCTACGGCGCGCCCGTGCCGCCGCAGGCGCCGTACGGGCAGCCCGGCCAGCCCGGCCACCCTGCTCCCGACCAGGCCGGCTACCCCGGGTACGCCGCCTACGCGCCGGTACCGCCGCCGCGCAAGTCCCGCAAGACGCTGTGGATCGTGCTCGGCACCCTCGGCGCCGTCCTGCTCCTGGGCAGCGGCACGCTGGCGTACTTCGCCTGGAACGTGGCCAGCAACGCGGGCACCCAGAAGGTCGTCCTGCCGGCCGCCTTCAAGGACCTCAAGCTCAGCAGCGACAGCACCGTCACCGCCGCCATGGAGAAGGCGATGACCGACAGCATCGGCAAGGGCGACGGCAACTGGAAGCCCGTCGGCGTGGCCGGCATGTACGAGAACGCGCAGTCGGAGCCGCAGCTCATCGCGGTCGGGGCCTACGGGAAGGTCCTCATGCCGAAGCAGGAGCTGGACCAGGCCTTCAAGGGCGCGGCGGGTGCGGGCACGAAGGTCACCGACCGGCGCACCGTGGACGCCGGCCCCAAGGGCGGCACCATGGAGTGCGGCGTGATGGTCGAGGCCGACGGCAGCATCGGCATGTGTGCCTGGGCCGACAGCAGCAGCCTCGTCATCGTGATGCGGATGCCGGACGAGGGCGCCCAGCCCGACCTGGACAAGCTCGCCGTCGAGACCCGCGACCTGCGCGCGGCGGCCGAGGTCGCGAAGTAGGACCACGCGGCAGCGACGAAGGGGCCCCGCACCGGATCCGGTGCGGGGCCCCTCCCCGTGCGAAGGCCTCGGGTCAGGCGCTCTTCTCCCGGCGCTCGCGCTTGATCATGTCGCGCGGCACCAGGGTGGGGATGGCGTGCTTGGAGACCACGTCGCCGGTGACCACCACGCGGGCGACGTCCTGGCGCGAGGGGACCTCGTACATCACGGACATCAGCACCTCCTCCATGATGGCCCGCAGCCCGCGCGCGCCGGTGCCGCGCAGGATCGCCTGGTCGGCGATCGCCTCCAGCGCGTCCCGGGAGAACTCCAGCTCCACGCCGTCCAGTTCGAACAGCTTGCGGTACTGCTTGACCAGCGCGTTGCGCGGCTCGGTGAGGATCTGGAGCAGCGCCTCGCGGTCCAGGTTGTGCACGCTGGTGATCACCGGCAGACGGCCGATGAACTCGGGGATCATGCCGAACTTCACCAGGTCCTCGGGCATCACCTGGCGGAAGTGGTCGCTGGCGTCCGACTCCCGCTTGGAGCGGATGTTGGCACCGAAGCCGATGCCCTTGGCACCCGCGCGGCCCTCGATGATCCGCTCCAGGCCGGCGAACGCACCGCCGACGATGAACAGCACGTTGGTGGTGTCGATCTGGATGAACTCCTGGTGCGGGTGCTTGCGCCCGCCCTGCGGCGGCACCGAGGCGGTGGTGCCCTCCAGGATCTTCAGCAGGGCCTGCTGCACGCCCTCGCCGGAGACGTCCCGGGTGATCGACGGGTTCTCGCTCTTGCGCGCGACCTTGTCGATCTCGTCGATGTAGATGATCCCGGTCTCGGCCTTCTTGACGTCGTAGTCGGCCGCCTGGATCAGCTTGAGCAGGATGTTCTCGACGTCCTCGCCGACGTAGCCGGCCTCGGTCAGCGCGGTGGCGTCCGCGATCGCGAACGGCACGTTCAGCATCCGGGCCAGGGTCTGCGCCAGCAGCGTCTTGCCGGAGCCGGTGGGGCCCAGCAGCAGGATGTTGGACTTGGCCAGCTCGATGGCGTCCTCGCGGCCGTTGCCGCCGCTGCGGCCCGCCTCGCCGGCCTGGACACGCTTGTAGTGGTTGTAGACGGCCACCGACAGCGCCTTCTTGGCGAGGTCCTGACCGACCACGTACTGGTCCAGGAACTCGTAGATCTCGCGCGGCTTCGGGAGTTCCTCGAAGCGCACCTCGGAGGTCTCGGCGAGTTCCTCCTCGATGATCTCGTTGCACAGGTCGATGCACTCGTCGCAGATGTACACGCCTGGGCCGGCGATCAGCTTCTTCACCTGCTTCTGCGACTTGCCGCAGAACGAGCACTTGAGCAGGTCGCCACCGTCTCCGATGCGTGCCACGAGGTGCTTCCCCTTCGCCAGGGGCCCCGCAGGGGTTCCGGGGCCTGGTGCTGTGGACCGTCAACGCCGACGGCGCTCGGTCTCGCTATCCGACGGTACTCTGCCGGGCCCGTGATTCCGGCCTCTTCGCCAGGTCTGCCCTACGCCCTGGGCGAATTGATACCGAACAGATGCCGTCGCACGGGCCCGCCGATGGGCCGGGGCGGGGCGCGCACCCGCGTGCGCACCCCGCCCCGATGGGCCCCTCCGACCCGGTCGTGGGCCAGGAGGGAGCCGACCTCAGGAGGTCAGCGAGGTCTTGCGGGTGGTGATGATCTGGTCGACCAGGCCGTACTCGACGGCCTCCTCGGCGGTGAGGATCTTGTCGCGCTCGATGTCGTCGCGCACCTGCTCCGCCGTCTTGTTGGAGTGCTTGGAGAGCATCTCCTCCAGCTGCTCGCGCATCCGGAAGATCTCCTTGGCCTGGATCTCCAGGTCCGACACCTGGCCGCGGCCGGTCTCGGTGTACGGCTGGTGGATCAGGATGCGGGCGTTCGGCAGCGCCATCCGCTTGCCGGGGGTGCCGGCGGCGAGCAGCACGGCCGCGGCAGAGGCCGCCTGGCCCATGCAGACCGTGGTGATGTCCGGCTTCACGTACTGCATCGTGTCGTAGATGGCCGTCAGGGCCGTGAACGAGCCGCCGGGCGAGTTGATGTACATCTGGATCTCGCGGTCCGGGTCCATCGACTCCAGGCACAGCAGCTGCGCCATGATGTCGTTCGCCGAGACGTCGTCGACCTGCGAGCCGAGGAAGATGATGCGCTCCTCGAACAGCTTGGCGTACGGGTCGTACTCGCGGATGCCCTGCGTGGTGCGCTCGACGAAGCGCGGGACGATGTAGCGGCCCTCGGCGCGCATGTCCTCGACGCGGGCCTTGGCGGCCGACAGGCTGGGGATGTTCATGGGGGTCCTTGTCCTCCGGGGCGTTGGGGCTGTGGTCTCGCGGGCCGGGCCGAGGCTCAGGCAGCGCCCGTGCCGCCGCCGCCGGGGACGTCCGCGGCGCTGTGCATGATCGCGTCGATGAGGCCGTACTCCAGGGCCTCCTCCGGGGTGAACCAGCGGTCGCGGTCGGAGTCTGCGGTGATCTGGTCGAAGGACTGGCCGCTGTGGTGGGCGATCAGCTCGGACATCCGCTTCTTGGTGCGGAGCAGCTGCTCGGCCTGGATCCGGATGTCCGTGGCGGAACCGCCGAGGCCCGCGGAGGGCTGGTGCATCAGGATGGTGGAGTTCGGCAGCGAGAAGCGCTTGCCCGGGGCGCCCGCGGTGAGCAGGAACTGGCCCATCGAGGCCGCCATGCCCATCGCGATGGTGACGACGTCGTTCTTGATGTACTGCATGGTGTCGTAGATCGCCATGCCGGCCGAGATCGAGCCGCCCGGGGAGTTGATGTAGAGGAAGATGTCCTTTTCCGGGTCCGCGGCCAGCAGCAGCAGCTGCGCGGTGATCTTGTTGGCGATGTCGTCGTCGACCGCCTGGCCGAGGAAGATGATCCGCTCGTTGAGCAGCCGGTTGTAAACCTGGTCGCCAAGACCGCCGAGCACGTCACCAGCGGCGGCGTGCGGCGCCATCGGGCCAGGCATCTGCATCTGCGGGAACGTCACTTAGCCACCTGCTCAGTCGATTTGGACGGTCGCTCCACGGCCGTCGCGGTGTCGCACAGCGTCCGGGTATCACGTCGTGATTGTTGCTGTCCAAGGACCCTAACGCGCAGGCCGGGCCGCAGAATCCCTCACGCAGAACTGTTCGCTGTGAGCGCAGGGTCGCGGCGGCCCCCGGCGGGACGACAGCGGGCCCGGACACCGTACGGCGTCCGGGCCCGCTGCATCCCGAAGGGGCTACCGGGGCACTCAGGCCTCGGTCTTCTCCTCGGCGGAGGTCTCCTCGGCGGCGGCCTCGACGGTCTCGGCCGCCTCGTCCTCGTCGTCGAAGTTGATCTCGTTGCCCTCGGTGTCGACGACCTTGGCGGCCTCGACCACGGTGGCCAGCGCCTTGCCGCGGGCGACCTCGCCGACCAGCAGCGGAACCTGGCCGCCCTGGACGACCTGCTGGGCGAACTGGTCCGGGGTGAGGCCGGAGCCGGCGGCGCGGCGGATGAGGTGCTCGGTCAGCTCCTCCTGGTTAACACCCAGCTCCTCGTTGGCGACGATCTGGTCCAGGACGAACTGGGTCTTGATGCCCTTCTTCGCCTGCTCCTCGATCTCCGCGTCCCACTCCTCGCGGGTCTTGCCCTGGGTCTCCAGGTAGGAGTCGACGGTGAGGCCCATCGGCTGGAGCTGGTGGTGCTCCACGTTGTGCTTGCGGGTCTCGACCTCGTCCTTGAGGAGCTTCTCGGGGTACTCGATCTCAACCAGTGCGAGCAGCGCGTCCAGGACCTTCTCCTGGGCCTGGGTGGCCTGGTCGTACTCCTTCATGCGCTCCAGGCGCTTGCGGGAGTCGGCGCGCAGGTCCTCCAGGGTGTCGAACTCGCTGGCCAGCTGGGCGAACTCGTCGTCCAGCTCGGGCAGCTCCTTCTCCTGGACGGTGGTGACGGTGACGGTGACCTCGGAGGTCTTGCCCGCCTGGGTGCCACCCTTGAGCTCGGTCTCGAAGGTCTTCTCCTCGCCGGCGGACAGGCCGACGACGGCCTCGTCGATGCCGTCGATCAGGCGGCCCGAGCCGATCTCGTAGCTGACGCCACTGGCGGTGCCGTCCTCCGGCACCTCGCCGTCGACCTTGGCGACCAGGTCCACGACCACGATGTCGCCGACAGCGGCGGCGCGCTCGACGTCCTTGACCGAGGAGAAGCGCTCGCGCAGCTGCTCCAGCGACTTCTCGACGTCCTCGTCGGAGACGGCGATCGGGTCGACGGTCACCTCGATGGAGGAGAACTCCGGCAGGGTGATCTCGGGGCGGACGTCGACCTCGGCGGTGAACTTCAGGTCGCCGCCGTCGGCGATCGTCTCGACACCCTCGATGTTGGTGATGTCGGGCTGGCCGAGGACCTCGATCTTGCCCTCGTCGACGGCCTGCGTGTAGAAGCGCGGCAGGGCGTCGTTGACGGCCTCCTCCAGCACGGCACCACGGCCGAAGCGCTGGTCGATGACCCGGTTCGGGATCTTGCCCTTTCGGAAGCCCGGGACCGAGACCTGCTGGTTGATCTTCTTGTACGCCGCGTCGAGGCTGGGCTTGAGCTCCTCGAAGGGCACCTCGACGGTGAGTCGAACCCGGGTCGGGTTCAGAGTCTCGACGGCGCTCTTCACGGTTAGGTCTCCTATGGGCTTGCGGTCAGGTTGTCTCCGCCCGTCCCCGTCGTCCGGCCGGAGCCGGAAGGGGGGTCGGACGAGACGGGCGATGGGCGGTTGGAGCTGCATCTCCCGTGGGGTGGACGGTGAGCTTGACTCCTCGCCCTCGTGCGGTTGACCTGGGTGGACGCCACAGGGACTACCGCCAGCGCCCCATCCTACCGGTACCACGAAAGGCGGACGCCAGACGCCACCGTATCGCCGTCAGGAAGCTTTTCGACACAGAACAGGGCCCCGCCCCGGTGGGCGAGACCCTGCCGCACTGTCGGGGTGACCGGATTCGAACCGACGACCTTCCGCTCCCAAAGCGGACGCGCTACCAAACTGCGCCACACCCCGTGGTGCCGAGAGGAAGCGTACACGCCGGGCCTGCACGGCTCGCCGACTTGATCCGCGCGGGCGCGACGAGCGGCACATACCGCACATACCGCGCGGGCGCGCGGGGGGTGTGCGCAATGCGGTGTGCACTCGGGCGGCCGGACCAGGTACGCTGTTCCCCGAACTTCCGGCCGGTCACGGCTGGGGGGTCGCGCGGGCGTAGCTCAATGGTAGAGCCCTAGTCTTCCAAACTAGTCACGCGAGTTCGATTCTCGTCGCCCGCTCTCCGGTCCGGCCCCGGTGTGCTCAGCACACCGGGGCCGCCGGCGTTTCCGGGGTCCCCGCAGCGCCCGGACCCCGGAGCCCGGATCTCAGAGCCCGAGCCGGGCGGCCCGGGCGGCGGCCCGGTCCAGCAGCCGGTGGACGTCGCTCTCCCGGGTGGTCGGGCGGTCGTTGTACTCGTCCGGGGAGCGCGCCGGGCGGCCGGTGGCGTGCAGCACCTCCATCAGCTGGACCCGGGCGGTGCGCACGGTGGCCGGGGTGCCGTAGCCGTGCGCCAGGACGGCGGCCTGCGCGCCGAGCAGGCAGACCCGGCCGGCCGCGTCCCACATCGCGCCCTGGAGCCAGCCGTGCGCCCCGATGTAGCGGGAGGCGAGCCCGAGGTGGTCGGCCGCGCTGACCGGGACGGGGCGGGCCGGGCGGCCCAGCGCCCGGTCGAGCAGGGTGGCCCGGGGCTCGGGGTGGCCGGCCTGCCAGGGCCGCAGGGTGCGGCCGTACGGGCAGGCGTACGGCCGCGGGGTGCGCGCCGGGGCGGGCAGCGAGGCGAGGTAGGCCTCGATCTCGGCGACCAGCCCGGAGCCGGCGGGGCCGAGCGGAGACGGCCCGGGGGCGAGGAGGACGGGCGGGGGCGGGGCGGTGGTGCGGGGCATGCGGGTCCTCCGGGCGGACGGCCTTCAGGTTCCGCTGCCCAAAATGGGGCATTCAGGACTTTTCCGCGACCGGAGGACCGTAGGGTCCGGACGGTTTCCCGGTGGGCTGTCGGGCCGATAGCCTCGGCGGCGTCGAGTGCAGTTCGAGCGCGACCTCAACTGCCGCGCTCCCGAGGTGGAGGAGTCCCGGTGCGTCCGCAGGAGCGACTGGCCGTCATACAGCGCTGTGTGGTGCGGGAGATGGCGCGACTGGGCCAGGTGTTCCACCCGGAGGGCGAGGTGGTCCGCGGCCCCGGCACCACGGCGGTGGCGGTCCGCGAGCACCCCGGGGACGACGGCGCCGGGCACGTGGACCTCGGCTTCGTGCTGCACCTGGGCCGGGCGGACGCCCCGGTGGTGTGGGACTGCGCGGCCGGCCTCGGCAAGACCGAGGAGGAGAAGCTCGCCAACGCGGTGAAGATGTGGGCGACCACCACCGCCTCGGTGCTGGTCGAGCTGGCGGACGGCCGCGGGGTGCACGCCGACCGCCCGGACGTGCCCGAACTCCCGGGCTGGCACGCGGTGCAGGGGCCGGCCGCGGTGTTCGGCTTCGGCAACGAGCAGCTGGCGACCTGGCTGGCCGAGCACCGGGTGCTGCCGGCGCTGGCGCCCGCGCTGCGCGGGGAGTTGACCGGGCCCGGGCCGGTGGGCGTCAAGCTCTTCCTGGGCGGGAAGGCGGGGGACGACGTCGCCGAGGTCCGGGTGGGCGGCGAGGTGTCGGAGGCGGCGTCGGCGGCGCTGCGTGCTCTGGACTGGCCACGGGGGGAACGGCTGTGCTGGGCGCGGCTGTTCGTGCTGTTGACGGCCGAGCCGACCATGCCGGGACGGACCGCGTCGGCGGGTGCCGGGGCACCCGCACCGATGCGTGTCCCGGCCCCGGCGGCGGCACGCCCCCGGGGACTGTTCGCTCGCTGGCGGGAGGCCAGACGGGCCGGCCGGTGACCCTTCGACGGGGGTGCGGACGGCCCGGCCGGATCAGCCGCCGGTGATGCCGGAGATGCTGTGCGCGAGGTTGGCCAGCAGGGAGTTGATCGAGGTCGCGACCGTGGTTTCGTGCAGCATGAAGCCGAACAGGGCGGCGACGATCGCGTGCGGGATCTTCATCTGCTTGTTGCGGATGAAGATGATGCACAGGATCGCGAACAGGACCAGTGCGGAGACGGAGAGTGCCACCCGGACTCACTTCCTCGTTTTCATAGCGGGGTGCCACCGCCCGGCGACACCTGCGAAAGCCGGACCCCGGCCTGTCCGACGGTCCCGAGGCGGAATCGCGGACCGTCCGGCACACCGCCGGTGAGGGAGCCCACGGCGGACCGCTTTCTGTCGTGTCGCACCTGACGCCCCCATCCCCCGAATCCTGAACAGTCCCGCCCGGACTCAGTGTGGTCGACCGTGCCGATTGCGTAAAGGTCTGACAGTCAGCCCAACGCCGATATCCTGCGATGCGAGACGGTTTTCCGCCGACCGGGACGATAGCGGAGGCGTCTTGACGAATCATCGGCGGGGCCGTGCTGAGCGGCCGGAAAACGGCCGCGGGCGGGTAGCGGAAGCTGCTGGTCCGGTCAGTCGACGGGGCGTCCGATTTGGCTGAAGATCAGCTGCCAGGCTTGACAGCGGCGGCTGCCCGCGGCATGTGCCGGGCGGGGGCGTCAGTCGCGCCAGATCAGCAGCACGGCGCGGTCGTCGTTGATGTCCCGGGCGACCGTCTCGATCAGCGCGGCCGCGGCGCCCGTGCCCGTGCCGGGTCCGCCGCCGGGCACCAGCCGGTCCGCCTCCCCCATCAGCCGGTCCATGCCCTCCGCGAGGTCCCGGCCCGGCGCCTCGACCATGCCGTCGGTGCACAGCATCAGCACGTCGCCCCGGTTCAGCCGGCCTCGCACGCCCTCGAACTTGGCACCGTCGTAGATCCCCAGCAGCGGGCCGTCGGCCTGCTGGACCTCCCAGCGCCCCTCCCCGGCGAGCCGCTGCATGCCCGGCAGGTGCCCGGCGGAGAGCAGCTCGTACTCACCGGTGTCCAGGTCCAGCACCAGGTGGACGGCGGTGGCGAAGCCCTCCTCCCAGGACTGGCGCAGCAGGTAGCCGTTGGCGGCGGGCAGAAAGTCGTGCGCGGGCAGCGAGCCGACCAGTCCGCCGAAGGCACCGGAGAGCAGCAGTGCGCGGGAGCCGGCGTCCATGCCCTTGCCGGAGACGTCCGCGAGGACCACCTCCAGCAGCCGCTGGCCAGGGCCGGTGCGGGCGGCGACCACGAAGTCCCCGGAGAAGGACTGGCCGCCGGCCGGGCGCAGCGCCATGTCCGCGTGCCAGCCGTCCGGCAGCTCGGGCACCCGGCTCTGCACCCGCAGCCGCTCGCGCAGGTCGAACAGCATGGTGGATCCGCCCCACCAGGGCACTCCGACCCGGGCCCGGAACTGGGCGAGCAGCAGGCCGCCCACTCCGGCGGCGCCGACCACCAGGGCGGCGCCCGGGGTCACGCCGTACAGGTAGGCCTCGGGGTTGTCGCTGGCGACCCGCTGGCCGGTGTGGATCACGGACTCGGAGGAGAGGCCGAGCGCGGCCAGCGCGTAGAGCACCACCAGGCTGCCGGGGCGCAGCAGCAGGGCGCCGGCCAGGATCGGCAGGACCAGGGAGGTGGGCGGGGCCCAGTCGGGGAACCAGATGTTGAGCAGGATCAGCAGCGGGACGAGCAGGGCGAGCGCGCAGAGCACGGGCCAGTCGGCGGCGCCTCCGCGGAAGTAGTCCACACCGGCCGTGCGCAGCCTTCGGCGGACCCGGCGGACCCTCTTGCGCAACCGGGCCGTCACGGACTCGGACGCCGGGGCGGCGCCGGGCCTCGTCGCAGTCGTCTGGGGCGGTGTGCCCGGCGCTCTGCCAGCCATGGGGTCCGACCCTATCCACGGGCACCGCCCGGCGTCGACGGGCCGGGGGCGGACACGGGCGCCGGAGCGCGGGGCGTGCAGCAGGTTTCGGCCGATCGGAACGGTTGCGGGCGTGCCGTCAGGAGTCGTGCGCGGATTGGGCCTACGAACCGTGCGGGCGGCGCGTGCGCCCCGCGCGCGGGGGCGTCCGCGCGCCGTGGCCTGTGGCCGATCCCACAGGCGGCGCGGGGCCGTTCCGGGCCGGTCGTGCGGCCCCCGGGGGCTTTCCGGCGCTTCCCGGAGACGGCGGCGGCCGGTCGCACGGGAGCGTGCGACCGGCCGCCGGGAAGGACGGGTGGCGGGATCAGCCCTGCGGGTGGTGGGCCGGGATCGGCGGGAGCTCGCCGGTGGTCTCGTACTCGCTCAGCATCTCGATCCGGCGGGTGTGCCGGGGCTCGCCGCTGTACGGGGTGTCGAGGAAGACCTCGACGAACTTGGTGGCCTCCTCCAGCGTGTGCATGCGGCCGCCGATGGAGATCACGTTGGCGTTGTTGTGCTGACGGCCGAGCTCGGCGGTCTGCACGCTCCAGGCCAGCGCGGCCCGGACGCCCTTGACCTTGTTGGCGGCGATCGCCTCTCCGTTGCCCGAGCCGCCGATCACGATGCCCAGGGCATCCTCGTCGGCGGCGGTGCGCTCGGCGGCGCGCAGGCAGAACGGCGGGTAGTCGTCCTCGGCGTCGTAGATGTGCGGCCCGCAGTCGACCGGCTCGTGGCCGGCCCCCTTGAGCCACTCCACGAGGTGGTTCTTCAGTTCGTATCCGGCATGGTCGGAGCCCAGGTACACGCGCATGCCATGAGTGTGGCATGCGCGTGCACCCGGGCCCGACAACGGGGCGCCGGCGGGGTGGGTCAGCGCCGGCCGAGCAGCTTCCAGGCCAGCGGCAGGGCGCCGGCGGCGAAGGCGGCCTTGAGGGCGTCGCCGACCAGGTACGGGTAGAGGCCGAGCTCGGCGGCGCGGGCGAGCGACACGTGCAGCGACAGGGCGAGGTACGGGACGCCGACCGCGTAGATGGCGAGGCTGCCGAGGACCATGGTGACGACGGTGTTGACCGGGGTGCGGTCGGCGCCGCGGCGGGCCAGCGCACCGGTCAGGGCCGCGGCGAGGACGAAGCCGAGCACGTAGCCGAAGGAGGCCATCGCCCAGCCCGAGGTGCCCTCGGCGAACCAGGGCAGGCCCGCCATGCCGGCCAGCATGTACAGCACGAGCGAGGCGACGCCGCGGCGGGCGCCGAGCGCGGTGCCGACCAGCAGGGCGGCGAAGGTCTGGCCGGTGACCGGCACCGGCGAGCCGGGCACGTTCACCGACAGCTGGGCGGCCAGGCCGGTCAGCGCGGCGCCGCCGGCCACCAGGGCCAGGTCGCGGGCCTGGGCACCGAGGCGGGTGGAGGCGGCGGGCAGCAGGTCGGCGAGGACGGCGCGGCGCGGTATCGGGGTGGTGGCAGTGGCCATCGGGGCTCCTCCGTGAGAGTCCAGGTGAGTGAACACCTGTGAACCTACGCGGTGATCCACTGGGCGAACGGCACGGTTTCGGACAAACCCCCGCCCTCGGGCGTTGTCGGAACCGGCCCTGAACGACTCCAGGTCACAGCACGGTCACGGTGGGTTTCGGCGCGGTCCGCATGATGAGCCCCTATCGAACATTCTTGGCATGGACAGGGGTGTCGCCGGATATTGGACAGCTCATGCCGCATACCGCACAGTCTGGAACCACCCCTATGGCCCCCACTTCCGCGCCTCCGGCGACCGGGACCCCTGACGGCACCCAGCCGGCCGCAGCGCCGGCTTCGGGTGGCCAGCAGCTCTCCCACGGGCTGAAGCAGCGCCACCTGTCCATGATCGCCCTCGGCGGCGTGATCGGCGCGGGCCTCTTCGTCGGCTCCGGCGCCGGCATCGCGGCCGCCGGGCCGGCGATCATCCTGGCGTTCGTGCTCTCCGGCCTCCTGGTCATGCTGATCATGCGGATGCTCGGTGAGATGTCCGCCGCCCGTCCCGCCTCCGGATCGTTCTCGGTGCACGCCGAGAAGGAGATCGGCCCGTGGGCCGGGATCACGGCCGGCTGGATGTACTGGGTGATGCTGTGCTGCGGCGTCGCCGCCGAGGCCACCGCCGCGGGGAAGATCGTCAACGGCTGGATACCCGGCGTCTCCGCCTGGGTCTGGGTCGGCCTGTTCATGGCCTTCTTCTGCGCCAGCAACCTCTCCGCGGTGAAGAACTTCGGCGAGTTCGAGTTCTGGTTCGCCGCGATCAAGATCGCCGCGATCGTCACCTTCCTGGTCCTCGGCGGGCTCGGCATCGCCGGCGTGCTCGGCCCCGGTGCCCCCGGCACGACGAACCTCACCGGCCAGGGCGGCTTCCTGCCCAACGGCGTCGAGGGGCTGATCGTCGGCCTGCTCGCCTCGGTCTTCGCGTACGGCGGTCTGGAGACCGTGACCATCGCCGCCGCCGAGTCCGAGGACCCCAAGAAGAACGTCGCCAACGCCGTGCGCACCGCGGTGTGGCGGATCGCGATCTTCTACATCGGCTCGATGGCCCTGGTGGTCACCCTGGTCTCCTGGAAGGACCCGGCGGTCGTCGCCGACGGCCCGTACGTCACCGTGCTGCGCCACCTCGGGGTGCCGGCGGCCGGAACGATCATGCAGGTGGTGGTGCTGGTCGCGCTGCTGTCCGCGATGAACGCCAACATCTACGGCGCCTCCCGGATGGCGTACTCGCTGGTCGGCCGCGGCCAGGGCCCCAAGGCGCTGGCCAAGGTCAGCGGCGGGGTGCCGCGCAGGGCCGTGCTGGCCTCCTGTCTGTTCGGCTTCGGCGCCGTGCTGGCCGCCAAGTTCTGGCCGGACACGGTGTTCACCTGGCTGATGAACACCACCGGCGTGGCGATCCTGGTGGTCTGGCTGTTCATCTGCGCGGTCCAGCTGCGGATGCGCCGCCGGCTGGAGCGCGAGGCTCCCGAGCTGCTCACCGTGAAGATGTGGGGCTTCCCGTACCTGACCTGGATCGCGATGGCCGCGGTGGCCGGCATCCTCGCCCTGATGACCACCACCGAGGGCAACCGCGAGCAGCTGTACGCGGCCGGCGTGCTGGTCACGGCGCTCATCGTCGCGGGGCTGCTCAAGCAGCGCCGGGACGCCGCCCCGCGCTGACCTTCCCGTCCCGCGCGCGGCAGGGCCCGGCACCGATCGGTACCGGGCCCTGCTGCTTTTCCGGAGGCGTTCCCCCGGGACTACTCGAACGACGGGCCGGCCGTGCGGGTGCGCTTGATCTCGTAGAAGCCCGGGGTGGAGGCCACCAGCAGGGTGCCGTCCCACAGCCGGGCCGCGGCCTCGCCCTTCGGGGCCGGGGTCACCACCGGGCCGAAGAAGGCCACCCGCTCGCCGTCCACGCCCTCGACCGCGATCACCGGGGTGCCGACGTCCTCGCCGACCAGGGTGATGCCCTCCTTGTGCGAGGCGCGCAGGGCCTCGTCGTACGCGTCCGTACCGGCCGCGTCGGCCAGCTCGGCGGGCAGGCCCGCTGCCACCAGGGCCGCCGTCATGGTCTCCCGGTTCTGCGGCAGGCCCTGGTTGTGGAAGCGCACGCCCAGCTCGGTGTAGAGCCGGCCGAGCACCTCCGGCCCGTGCTGCTCGGCGGCGGCGGTGCAGACCCGCACCGCGCCCCAGGCGTTGTCCAGCATCTCCCGGTAGTTCTCCGGGAGGTCCCGGTGCTCGTTGAGCACCGACAGGCTCATCACGTGCCAGTGCACGTCGACCGGACGCAGCTGCTGGACCTCGATCAGCCAGCGGGAGGTCATCCACGCCCACGGGCAGGCCGGGTCGAACCAGAAGTCGGCGGTCTTGCGGTCAGCGGCAGTCGTCACTGCGTGTCGTCCTTCGTGAGTGGTCCGAGGCAGGGAGGTGTTCCACCCCGGCAACCCCAACACCCGCCCGACACCGCTGATTCCGGTCCTGGCGCGGCGGCCTGTGCAATGGTACTGACGACACGGGGCGTGAAAGGATGGCCCCGCGTGCGCGGAGCACACCCCGCGCCGAGACCGCACCACCCACAGGCGCACCACCGTGCGAGCCGGACAAAGGAGTACCGCCGTGCCGGGCAAGAACCTCAGCCGCGACGAGGCGCAGCAGCGGGCCAGCATCCTGGCCGTGGACGGCTACCAGGTCCGGCTGGACGTGACCTCGGCCCCGGACCGGGAGGCCGGCACCTTCCGCTCCACCACCACCGTCGCCTTCCGCTGCTCCCAGCCCGGTGCGGGCACCTTCCTCGACCTGCTCGCCCCCGCCGTCCGCTCGGTCACCCTCAACGGCCGCGCCCTCGACCCGGCCACCGCCTACGACGGCGCCCGGGTGCACGTCGACGGCCTGGCCGCCGAGAACGTGCTGACCGTCGAGGCGGACTGCGCCTACAGCCGCACCGGCGAGGGCCTGCACCGCTTCGTCGACCCGGTGGACGGCGAGACCTACCTCTACACCCACTACGAGCCGGCCGACGCCCGCCGGGTGTTCGCGAACTTCGAGCAGCCCGACCTGAAGGCCCCGTTCACCTTCACCGTGACCGCCCCGGCCGCCTGGGACGTGTGGTCCAACGCCCCGCACGAGAACGTCACCGAGCAGGACGCCTGCCGCACCTGGGAGTTCGCGCCGACCAAGCCGATCTCCACCTACCTCACCGCCGTCGTCGCCGGCCCGTACCACGTCGCCCGCGACCACTACCGCCGCGAGCTGGCCGACGGCACCACGCTGGAGATCCCGCTCTCCGCGATGTGCCGCCAGTCGCTGGCCCCGTACTTCGACGCGGACGAGATCCTCGGCGTCACCAAGCTCGGACTCGACTTCTTCCATGAGGAGTTCGACTACCCGTACCCCTTCGGCAAGTACGACCAGGCCTTCGTTCCCGAGTACAACATCGGCGCGATGGAGAACCCCGGCTGCGTCACCTTCCGCGAGGAGTTCGTCTTCCGCTCGAAGGTCACCGACGCCGCGTACGAGGGCCGGGCCAACGTCATCCTGCACGAGATGGCGCACATGTGGTTCGGCGACCTGGTCACCATGCGCTGGTGGGACGACCTGTGGCTGAAGGAGTCCTTCGCCGACTTCATGGGCTCCTACGGCCTGATCGGCGCCCGCACCCGCTACTCCTCGGCCTGGGTCACCTTCGCCAACCAGCGCAAGGCCTGGGCCTACCGGCAGGACCAGTTCCCCACCACCCACCCGATCACCGCGGACATCCGGGACCTCGAGGACGCCAAGCTCAACTTCGACGGCATCACCTACGCCAAGGGCGCCTCCGTCCTCAAGCAGCTGGTGGCGTACGTCGGTTCGGAGGCCTTCTTCGAGGGCGCCCGCCGCTACTTCAAGCGCCATGCCTTCGGCAACACCGAACTGGGCGACCTGCTGGAGGTGCTGGAGGAGACCAGCGGCCGGGACCTCAAGGCCTGGGCCGCCGCCTGGCTCCAGACCTCCGGGGTCAACGCGCTCACCCCGCAGGTCACGGCCGACGCCGAGGGCCGGATCACCGAGCTGGCCGTGCTCCAGGACGGCGACGTACTGCGCCCGCACCGGATCGCGGTCGGCCTGTACGACCGGGACGCCGACGGCGCCCTGGTGCGCACCGGGCGGATCGAACTGGACGTCACCGGCGCCCGGACCGTCGTCGCCGAGGCCGCCGGCCTGCCCCGCCCGGCGCTGGTGCTGCTCAACGACGACGACCTGACCTACTGCAAGATCCGCTTCGACGAGGACTCGCTGGAGAACCTGCGCAGCGGCCTCGGCGACATCCACGACGAGCTGGCCCGCGCGCTCGCCTGGTCCGCGGTCTGGAACCTCACCCGGGACGGCCTGATGCCGGCCCGCGACTACGTCGCCCTGGTGCTGCGCTTCGCCGGCCAGGAGGGCAACATCGGCGTGCTCCAGTCGCTGCACGCCCAGGCCAAGACCGCCGTCGACCTGTACGCCGACCCGGCCTGGCGCGGCGAGGGCGGCCGGCTGCTCGCCGACGGCGCCCTGAGCGAGCTGCGCGAGGCCGTCCCCGCCAGCGACCACCAGCTGGCCTGGGCCCGCTTCCTCGCCCAGACCGCGGGCGGCGCCGAGCACCTCGGCCTGGTCCGCGGCCTGCTCTCCGGCAGCGCCCGGGTCGACGGCCTGGAGGTCGACCAGGAGCTGCGCTGGTCGCTGTGGCTCGCGCTGGCCGCGGCCGGCCAGGCCACCGACGAGGAGCTGGCCGCCGAACTGGCCGCCGACAACACCGCGAGCGGCAAGCGCCACTACACCCAGTGCCTGGCCGCCCGGCCCACGGCGGAGGCCAAGGCCGCCGCCTGGTCGGCCGTGATCGACTCGGACGAACTGCCGAGCGCCCTGGTCGAGGCCAACACCGCGGGCTTCTCGATCCCCTCCCAGCGCGACCTGAGCGCCCTCTACGCGGCGCCGTACTTCAAGCTGCTGGAGCGGATCTGGGCCGAGCGGACCATCGAGATCGCGATGCGGATCGTCGGCGGCTTCTTCCCGATCGCCCAGGCCGACGAGCAGACCCTGGCCGAGGCCGACGCCTGGCTCGCGGGGCACCCGCAGGCCGCGCCGGCCCTGCGCCGCCTGGTGCTGGAGCGCCGGGACGACCTGGCCCGCGCACTGCGGGCGCAGGCCTGCGACCGGATCTGACGGACCGTACGGCCTGACGCCGTGGGCCCCGGCCGCTCCTGGAACCCAGGGAGCGGCCGGGGCCCACGGCCGTTCGAGGCGCGGGGAGTGCGCTCGGACGTAGACCTTCCGGATCGCGTCGCCACCGTCGTGCCCCTCCCAGGCCTCCCGGGTCGTCCTGCGCGGGGTACGCCTCCCAGCCGGCGCAGCCGTCCTCGGCGAGGCACAGCGGCCGCATCCGGGCCGGGGCGGGGGGGACGGTCAGTCGCGGCGCAGGCCGCGGTCCAGCGCGGCGATCGCGCTGCCCTGGGCGTCGTCGCCGTCCAGCGACCAGACCATCACGCCGGCCAGGTCGTTCCAGCGCGTGTACCGCGCCTTCTGGGTGAGCACCTCGGCGGTGTCGTAGCTGTAGAAGGTGGTGCCGTCGTACTTCCAGGACGCGCCGTGGTCGCGGTCCACGTAGACCTTGCCCGGCAGCGCGTTGATCTCCTGGTAGGAGTGGTCGGGCGCGGAGGCGGTGGCGCTCTGGAAGAGGCCGCCGCGCTTGCCGGGGGCGACGCCGGTCCAGGCGTGGCCGTACAGCGGGGCCCCGAGGACGAGCTGCTCGGAGGGCAGGCCGCGCTCCTGGTAGTGGGTGACGGCCGTGTCGGCGCTGCGCCGGCGCGGGTCCGGGTCGGCCGGGTCGGAGTACAGGTTGGCCTGGTGGTTGGCCGGGCCCTTGCCCTCCCACGGGCCGTGCAGGTCGTAGGTCATCACGTTCAGCCAGTCCACCGACTCGCTCAGCTCGGGCAGTTCGAGCCGGTCGGCGACGGTCTCGTTGGCGGCCACGGCGGCGGTCAGCAGGTAGCGCTTGCCCTTCTTGCCGCTCAGCGCGTCCAGCTGGTCGCGGAACTCCCGCATCAGCAGGGTGAAGTTGCGCCCGTCCTCGGGTCGGACCACGTTGCCCGCGTCCCCGCCGCCGCCCGGGTACTCCCAGTCGATGTCGATGCCGTCGAAGACGCCGGCGGCCGCGCCCTTGCCGCCCTCCGGGGAGTCGGCCAGGACCGGCAGGTCGCCCTTGAGGTAGAGGTCGATGCAGGAGGAGACGAACTTCTTGCGGGCCTGGTCGGTGGCGGCCGCGTCGGAGAAGTACGTGGACCAGGTCCAGCCGCCCAGCGAGATGACCGTGCGCAGCTGGGGGTTCTTCGCCTTGAGCTTGCGCAGCTGGTTGAAGTGGCCCTTCAGCTTCTGGCCCGGCGCGTCGGCCACGCCGTCCACCGACTCGGCTGCGGAGAAGGGGCGCTGGTAGTCGTTGCGGGCGTCGCCCTGGCCGGCCTCGTTGCTCTCGAAGCAGGTGCCGTCGGCGGAGACGTTGCCGAATGCGTAGTTGATGACGGTGAGCTTGGCCGCCTGGCCGGACTCCTGGACCCGCTTGGCGGAGCTGTCGGCGCCCCACTGGGTGAAGTAGCCGACCCGCTGGCCCTTCAGCTTCGGGCCGTGCCGTCCGTCGGCGGCGTTGGCGGTGGCGGGGGCGGCGAGCAGCGCGGCGACGGTGGCGGCGGCGAGCAGGGCTGAGGCGCGAGTGGGCATACCGGACCTGTTCTCTGAAGCGGCGTCAAATGGTCTGGACCAGATGAGAGAGAGGTTTAGTCCATCTGCCGTTCACCGCACAAGAGGACGGGCCCGGTCGGTGCAGCATGCAAAAAGGGACCGGACCGCGAAGTGCGGTCCGGCCCCTTCTCAGGCCTGTGCCGGGACTCAGCCGATCAGCGAGCGCAGCACGTACTGCAGGATGCCGCCGTTGCGGTAGTAGTCCGCCTCACCGGGGGTGTCGATGCGGACGACCGCGTCGAACTCCTTGCCGGCCTCACCGTCACGGGCGGCCTTGACCTTGACGGTCTTCGGGGTGCGGCCCTCGTTGAGCTCGGTCACGCCGGTGATGGAGAAGGTCTCCTCGCCGGTCAGGCCGAGGGAGTCGGCGTTCTCGCCCTCCGGGAACTGCAGCGGCAGGACGCCCATGCCGATCAGGTTCGAGCGGTGGATGCGCTCGTACGACTCGGCGATGACGGCCTTGACGCCCAGCAGCGCGGTGCCCTTGGCGGCCCAGTCGCGGGACGAACCGGAGCCGTACTCCTTGCCGGCCAGGACGACCAGCGGGGTGCCGGCGGCCTGGTAGTTCTGCGAGGCGTCGTAGATGAACGACACCGGCGCGTCGGCCTGGGTGAAGTCGCGGGTGTAGCCGCCCTCGGTGCCCGGCGCGATCTGGTTGCGCAGGCGGATGTTGGCGAAGGTGCCGCGGATCATCACCTCGTGGTTGCCACGACGGGAACCGTAGGAGTTGAAGTCGCGCTTCTCGACACCGTTGGCGGTCAGGTACTGCGCCGCCGGGGTGCCCGGCTTGATGTTGCCGGCCGGGGAGATGTGGTCGGTGGTGACCGAGTCGCCCAGCTTGGCCAGGACGCGGGCGCCGGCGATGTCGGTCACCGGGCTCGGGGTCTTGGCCATGCCCTCGAAGTACGGGGGCTTGCGGACGTAGGTGGACTCGGCGTCCCACTCGAAGGTGTTGCCGGTCGGGACCGGGAGCGACTGCCAGCGGTGGTCACCGGCGAAGACGTCCTGGTAGCCCTTGTCGAACATGGCCTCGTCGATGGAGCCGGCGACGACGTCGGCGACCTCCTGCTCGGACGGCCAGATGTCGGCGAGGAAGACGTCGTTGCCGTCGGCGTCCTGACCCAGGGCGTCCTTGGTGATGTCGACGTTCATGTTGCCGGCGAGGGCGTAGGCGACCACCAGCGGCGGGGAGGCCAGGTAGTTCATCTTGACGTCGGGGTTGATCCGGCCCTCGAAGTTGCGGTTGCCGGAGAGCACCGAGACGACCGCGAGGTCGGCCTCGTTGACGGCGGCCGAGACCTCCTCGGGCAGCGGGCCCGAGTTGCCGATGCAGGTGACGCAGCCGTAGCCGACCAGGTTGAAGCCCAGCTTCTCCATGTACGGGAGCAGGCCGGCCTTCTCGTAGTAGTCCATGACGACCTTGGAGCCGGGCGCCAGGGTGGTCTTGACCCAGGGCTTGACGTGCAGGCCCTTCTCCACGGCCTTCTTCGCCAGCAGGGCGGCGCCCAGCATGACGGAGGGGTTGGAGGTGTTGGTGCAGGAGGTGATCGAGGCGATCACGACCGCGCCGTTGTCGATCTCGTAGGTCGAGCCGTCGGGGGCGGTGACGGCGGTCGGCTTCGAGGCCTCGGCGGAGTAGGCCGGCAGCGCCTCGGCGAACTTCTGGGCGGCCTCGGCCAGCACGACGCGGTCCTGCGGACGCTTCGGGCCGGAGATCGACGGGACGACGGTGGAGACGTCCAGCTCCAGGTACTCGGAGTAGACCGGCTCGTGCGACGGGTCGTGCCAGAGACCCTGCTCCTTGGCGTACGCCTCGACCAGGGCGAGCTGCTGCTCGTCGCGGCCGGTGAGCTTCAGGTAGTTGATGGTCTCGGCGTCGATCGGGAAGATCGCGCAGGTCGAGCCGAACTCCGGCGACATGTTGCCGATGGTGGCGCGGTTGGCCAGCGGGATGGAGCCGATGCCGTCGCCGTAGAACTCGACGAACTTGCCGACCACACCGTGCTTGCGCAGCATCTCGGTGATGGTGAGCACCAGGTCGGTGGCGGTGGTGCCGGCCGGCAGCTCGCCGGTCAGCTTGAAGCCGACCACGCGCGGGATCAGCATGGAGACCGGCTGGCCGAGCATGGCGGCCTCTGCCTCGATGCCGCCGACGCCCCAGCCCAGCACGCCCAGGCCGTTGACCATGGTGGTGTGCGAGTCGGTGCCGACGCAGGTGTCCGGGTAGGCCTGGCCGCCGCGGACCATGACGGTGCGGGCCAGGTGCTCGATGTTCACCTGGTGGACGATGCCGGTGCCCGGCGGGACGACCTTGAACTCGTCGAAGGCGGTCTGGCCCCAGCGCAGGAACTGGTAGCGCTCCTTGTTGCGGCCGTACTCGATCTCGACGTTCTGGGTGAACGCGTCCTTGGTGCCGAACTTGTCGGCGATGACCGAGTGGTCGATGACCAGCTCGGCCGGGGCCAGCGGGTTGATCTTGGCCGGGTCGCCGCCCAGCTCCTTGACGGCCTCACGCATGGTGGCGAGGTCGACCACGCACGGCACACCGGTGAAGTCCTGCATGATCACGCGGGCCGGGGTGAACTGGATCTCCTGGCTCGGCTGGGCGTTCTCGTCCCAGCCGCCGAGGGCGCGGATGTGGTCGGCGGTGATGTTCGCGCCGTCCTCCGTGCGGAGCAGGTTCTCCAGCAGCACCTTGAGGCTGTACGGCAGCCGCTCGGAACCCTCGACGGCGGAGAGCTTGAAGATCTCGTACGACTCGTCGCCCACCTGCAGCGAGCTGCGGGCGTCGAAGCTGTTCGCGGACACGACTGACTCCTTCTGGGTGCTTCGTGCGATATCCGGCCGTCACGCGGTGGTAAGGTCAGCCTTACTTAGGTCGACCTTGCCGCATCGCCGGCGAGCGCCTCTCGGCAAGTATCTTGATGTCGAGATATATCCTAAGAGGCAGTTATCTCGATGTCGAGATAAACCATAGTGCATGCCGTGGCTCACTCGTCGTCCGGGCCGCGCCGCTTGCGCTCCAGCCTGATCAGCCAGACCGCACCCGCCACGACCGCGGCCGCCATCAGCAGCACCATCACCAGCTCACCACCGGAACCGCCGGTCGGCGAGGGGGCGATGTCGGCCAGCAGGATCGTCGTCACTCTTTCTCCTCCGTTCGTGCCCGGTTCGCGCCCAGGCCCAGAACCAGCATCAACAGCACCGGGAACTCCAGATAGGCGTGGTAGCTCGCCAACGCCGCGTACAGCGACCGGCCCTGGACGTAGTCCACCGCGAACAGCAGCGCCAGCAGCACGCCGGCGCCCGCGCCCAGCGCCCAGGCCCGGACCCCGCGCAGCGCCGGCACCCGGGCGTCGAAGCGCTCCGCGGCCTCCGGCTCGTACCGGGGCAGGAACCAGACCCAGACCACGTAGTGCATGGTCTGGAGGAAGGCGAACACCGCCAGGAAGCGCAGGCCCGCCTCCGGTGTCAGCCAGGCGGGCGGGGTGTAGGCGGCGGCCAGCCGGTCCGTCCAGCCGCCGGGGCGCTGGGACAGCAGACCGTCCAGCAGACCGCTCAGCAGCAGGGCCGGCACCACCAGCACCCAGCCGGCCTGGAGCGCCAGGAACCCGGCCCGCCCCCGCCGCAGCCGGCGCGACCACTCGGCCAGGAACAGCAGCGGCACCACGTTGTGCAGATGGGCCAGCACCACGAAGTGGTACGCGGGGAAGGCCAGCGAGGCCGCCCCGGCCGCCACCAGCAGCACCGCGCCCGCCGCCAGGAGCCGGGGACGGCCGCGCAGCCCGTACCGGCAGGCGGCCGCCAGCAGGCCGTACGCGAGCAGGATCTCCGCCGCCTGGGACGCCCGGGAGGGCGGCAGCAGGCGGCACAGCACAATGCCGGTCACCAGCGCCAGCAGCAGCCGCAGCAGCGGGCCGGTCATGACGGTGGCGAAGCGGCCGGCCACGTAGCGCAGCTCCAGCACATTGTGCAGCAGACCGAACGCGGCCAGGCCGAGCACCGCCAGGCCAGTCGGCGCCCGCAGGGCCAGCGCCAGGGCGAGGGCGGCCGACAGGGCGAAGCCCGCGAACGGCGCGGCGCCCAGCCGGGCGGCCGGGCCGGGCGCGGGCCAGGCGGTGCCCCCGGCCGCGGGTACGCCGACGTTCGTGGCCGCGCCTGCGCTCGTGGTCGCCACGTTCCCCCTCTCCGTGGCACGATCCCCGCCGTGCGCTACCCGGTGGCCCTCGCCCTCACCCTGCTGACCGAGACCCCCGTCTACGCCGCCGCCCTCGTCCGCGTCGGACGGGTCCGCCCCGGACGGGCGGCCGCGGCCGCCGTCCTGGTCAACCTGGTGACGCACCCACTGCTCTGGTGGACCCTCCGGCACTGGACCGACGGGCCGGCGGCAGCGTACTGGACGACCTTCGCGCTCAGCGAGGCGGCGGTCTGCGCCGTCGAGGCGCTGCTGCTGTGCCCGCTCGCCGGTCTGCGCCCGCGCGACCCGCTGCCCTGGATCGCCGCCGGCACCGCCAACGCCGCCTCCCTGCTGGCCGGGCTGCTGACCGGTCTGCTGGCCGGGAGCTGACCGGGTCGTCACCCGGTTTCCAGGCCCAGGCGTCCGATGGGGCGCAGGGGGCGCGGACCCCACGTCGTCACGGGAGGAGACGGTCCGGCCGTTCCACGACGGCGGCCGGAGCGCACCCTGCCCGCCGGCGGCGCATCCCCGCATCCGGCCCGGAGGGCCGAGGACCTCCCCGGTACGGTTGGCCGGGTGAGGTGCATGGCGAAGGGGGTCGGCCGGTGATCGTGGTGGACGCGTCCGCGCTGGTGCTGGCGCTCGCCGACGAGGGCCCGCGCGGGGCGGCCGCCCGGGCCGAACTCGCCGCCGACGGCGAGTGGCTGGCGCCCGAGCACATCGTGATCGAGGTGATGCAGTCGCTGCGCGGCCTCTACCTGGCCAAGGAACTGACCGCCGAACGGGTCGCCGAAGTCACCGGCGAACTCGCCGAGGTGGCGGCCCACAAGGTCCGCAAGGTCGAGGTGGCGCCGCTGCTCGGCCGGATCTGGGAGCTCAAGGACAACCTGACCCCGGACGACGCCGCGTACGTCGCGGTCGCCGAACGGTACGGGGTGCCGCTGGTCACCGCCGACCTGCGGCTGATGCGGGCCAGCGGGCCGCGCTGCGAGATCCGGGGGATCCGGCGCGAGCCGCCCGCCTGAGGCTCGCGGCCCGCACGGGCGGCGGCGCTCCCGGGCGGGGGTGCCCTCGGTGGTGGCGTCCTTCCCGGGGCGGCGTCCTTCCCGGGGCGGTGTCCTTCCCGGAGCGACGCCGTTGAGCAGGGGGACCCGTCGCCCCGCCCCCCGAAAGGCCCGACCGATGACCGCTCCGCTCGCCGCCGCCCTGCTGCCACTGGCCCTGGTCGCCCCCACCGCCTCGCCGGTCACCCTCGTCGAGGCCGACTTCGACCCGGCCACCGCCTTCGTCCCGCCGGCCGCGATCAGCTACGCGAGCGACCTGGTGCCGTACGGCTCGCACGCCCGGATCGTCACCGACCACTCGGCGCCCGGGCGGACGGTGCTCACCCTGACGGCCTCCGGGCTCGCCCCCGGCCACGAGTTCCCGGTGCACCTGCACACCGGCGGCTGCGGGGCCGACCCGGCCTCCTCCGGGCCGCACTACCAGGACGTGGTCGACCCGGTGCAGCCGTCCACCGACCCGGCGTACGCCAACGGGCGCAACGAGCTGCGGCTGGTGCTGCGCACCGACGGGCAGGGCGGGGGCAGCGCCACCACCGCGGTGGCCTGGCAGCCGCGGCCGGGCGGGGCGCGCTCGCTGGTGCTGCACGCGGGCACCCCGGCCGGCCCGCACGCGGCGGGCGACCGGGTGGCCTGCGTCAAGCTGGCCGACTGAGGCCGGAGCCGCCCGGAAGGCCGTCCGCAGCCCCCGGGGACCGTCCGCTCCCGGGGGCCGTAGGAGTCCTCGGGCCGGTCAGGAACCGAGGGTGGCGACCAGCACCGCCTTGATGGTGTGCAGCCGGTTCTCGGCCTGGTCGAACACGATGGAGTGCGCCGACTCGAACAGCTCGTCGGTGCACTCCAGCTCGGTCATGCCGGTCGCCTCGCGCATCTGCCGCCCGACCACCGTGCCGAGGTCGTGGAAGGCAGGCAGGCAGTGCAGGAACTTCACGTCCGGGTTGCCGGTGGCCCGGACGGTGTCCATGGAGACCTGGTACGGCTTGAGCAGCTCGATCCGCTCGGTCCAGACCTCCTTGGGCTCGCCCATCGAGACCCAGACGTCGGTGTAGAGGAAGTCGGCGTCGGCCACGCCCTCGGCCACGTCCTCGGTCAGGGTGATCCGGGCGCCGGTGGTCTCGGCCAGGGCCTGCGCCGACTTCTGCACCTCCTCGGTCGGCCAGAGCGCGCGCGGGGCGACGATCCGGATGTCCATGCCGAGCAGGGCGCCGGTGACCAGCAGCGAGTTGCCCATGTTGGAGCGGGCGTCGCCGAGGTAGGCGAGGGCGACGTCGGGGAGCGGCTTGACGGTGTGCTCGGTGATGGTGAGCACGTCGGCCAGCATCTGGGTGGGGTGCCACTCGTCGGTCAGGCCGTTCCAGACCGGGACACCGGAGTACTCGGCGAGCTCCTCGACGACCTCCTGGCCGTGGCCGCGGTACTCGATGCCGTCGAACATCCGGCCGAGCACCCGGGCGGTGTCCTTGATCGACTCCTTGTGGCCGATCTGCGAGCCCGCCGGGTCCAGGTAGGTGGTGGTGGCGCCCTGGTCGTGGGCGGCGACCTCGAAGGCGCAGCGGGTGCGGGTGGAGGTCTTCTCGAAGATCAGCGCGATGTTCTTGCCGCGCAGCCGGGGCTGCTCGGTGCCCGCGTACTTCGCCGCCTTGAGACCGGCGGCGAGGTCCACCAGGAAGCGGAACTCCCGGGGCGTGAAGTCGAGCTCCTTGAGGAAGTGCCTGTTCCGGAGGTTGAAGGCCATGCCGGGCTCCTGGGGTGACGGGACTGCGGGAAAGCGGCAAGTCTATACGATGCTCGGAATTTCTATACAGAAGCAGGGCGGAGGGGGGAGCCCACGGGGCAACTCCCCCCTCCGGCGCCACCGTCACAGCCGAGGATCGACCGGCTCCGACTCCAGCGCGAGCACCGCGAAGACCGGCTCGTGCACCCGCCACAGCGGCTCCCCCGCCGCCAGCCGGTCCAGCGCCTCCAGGCCCAGCGCGTACTCGCGCAGCGCCAGCGAGCGCTTGTGGCCCAGCGCGCGCAGTCGCAGCCGGTCGAGGTGCTCGGTGTAGTCCGGGCCGTAGATGATCCGCAGGTACTCCCGGCCGCGCACCTTCACCCCGGGCTGCACCAGACCGCCCGGCCGGCCCTCGCCGCGCACCGTGCGCGCCGGCGAAGCCAGCGGCTTGACCACCATTCCCTCGCCGCCCGCCGCGGTCAGTTCCTCCCACCAGGCGGTGGCGGCGGCCATCGAGGCCTCGTCCTCGGTGTCCACCAGGATCCGCCGGGTGCGGTGCAGCACCGGCACCTTCCGGTGCTCCGGGCTTCCCGCATCGTCGGTCGCGTCGGCGGTGTCGGAGGCGGTGGCGGTGGCGGTGGCGGCAGCGGTGTCGGCGTCCACCAGGCGGTCGATCAGGTCCAGGTGCTCGTCGTGCGGGCGCACCGCGAGGTTCACCCCCTCGGCCGCGAGCAGCTGGAACGGCGCGAGCCGGATGCCCGACAGGCCCTCGGTCGGCCAGCAGTAGCGCCGGTACGCCTCGGTGAACGCCCGCGCGTCGGCCGCGCGGCGGCGCTGGCGGGCGGTCAGGTGGGCGAGGTCCAGGCCGCGCCCGGCCGCCCGCTCCAGTGCGGACAGCGCCTCCGGCAGGGCGGCGCCCGCCGCCGCACCGACGGCCGCGTACTGACGGCGCAGCAGCTCCACCGCCTTCAGCGACCAGGGCATCAGCTCGGCGTCCAGCAGCAGCCAGTCGGTGGCCAGCTCCTCGAACAGCCCGGTGCGCTCGGCCGCCGCCCGGACCCGGTCGAGCACGGCACCGGTCAGCTCCCCGTCGGCGAGGAAGGCGCGGCCGGTCCGGGTCCAGATCGCGCCGGGGCCGGCCACGCCGAAGCGGCGCTCCAGCGCGGACTCGTCCCGGGCGACCAGCAGCACCGCGCGCGAGCCCATGTGCTTCTCCTCGCAGACCAGGTGCCGCACACCGTCCGCCCGGTAGCCGAGGAAGGCCTCCTCCGGGTGCTCCAGGTAGCCGTCCCGGCGCGAGGTGGCGCTCGGCGCCATGGTCGGCGGCAGGTAGGTCAGCAGCCGCGGGTCCAGCGCGAAGCGGCTCATCACCTCCAGCGCGGCGGCCGCGTTCTCCTCCCGGACGGCCACCCGCCCGTGCAGCCCGGTCTCGACGATCCGGCGCCCGGCCACGTCGGCGAGGTCCAGCGGACGGCCCTCGCGGGCACCCGGCGCGTCGGTGATCAGGGGACGCACCGGGGCGTACCACTCGCGCTCGGCCTCGACGCTCACCAGCTCGCGCTCCGGGTAGCGCAGCGCGGTCAGGCTGCCGCCGAAGACGCAGCCGGTGTCCAGGCAGACGGTGTTGTTGACGAAGCTCGCGGCCGGCACCGGGGTGTGGCCGTAGACCACCAGCGCCCGGCCCCGGTACTCCTCCGCCCACGGGTAGCGCACCGGCAGACCGTACTCGTCGGTCTCGCCGGTGGTCTCCCCGTACAGCGCGTGCGAGCGGACCCGGCCGGAGTTGCGGCCGTGGTACTTCTCCGGCAGGCCGGCGTGGCAGACCACCAGGGCGCCGCCGTCCAGCAGGTAGTGGCTGACCAGGCCGCGCATGAACGCGCGGGCCTCGGCCCGGAACTCCTCGCTCTCCCCCGCCAGCTGGTCCAGCGACTCCTGGAGGCCGTAGGCGATGTTGACCTTCTTGCCGTCCATCGCCCGGCCGAGCTTGTTCTCGTGGTTGCCCGGCACGCAGAGCGCGTGGCCGGCCGCCACCATGCCCATCACCAGGCGCAGTACGCCCGGGGTGTCGGGGCCACGGTCGACCAGGTCACCGACGAAGACGGCGGTGCGGCCCGCGGGGTGCACGGCGTCCACCGGGCGGCCCTCGGCGTCCCGGGTCAGGGTGTAGCCGAGCCGGGTCAGCAGGGTCTCCAGCTCGGAGCGGCAGCCGTGGACGTCACCGACGAGGTCGAACGGGCCGGTGAGGTGGCGCAGGTCGTTGTAGCGCTTCTCCAGCTCGATCCCGGCCGCCGCCACCTCGGCCTCGCCGCGCAGGACGTGCACCTTGCGGAAGCCCTCGCGCTCCAGGCCCCGGAGGGAGCGGCGCAGCTCCCGGTGCTGGCGGGGGACCACGTGGGCCGGCAGCTGACGGTCCGGGCGGGAACGGTTGCGCTCGGCGCACACGCCCGGCGGAACGTCCAGGACGATCGCGATCGGCAGCACGTCGTGCTCGCGGGCGATCGCGACCAGCTGACGGCGGGCCTCGGGCTGGACGTTGGTGGCGTCCACGACGGTCAGCCGGCCGGCCGCCAGGCGCTTGCCGACGATGTAGTGCAGGACGTCGAAGGCCTCGGCGGAGGCGGACTGGTCGTTCTCGTCGTCGGCGACCAGGCCTCGGCAGAAGTCGGAGGAGACCACCTGGGTGGGCAGGAAGTGGCGGCGGGCGAAGGTGGACTTGCCCGCGCCGCTGGTACCGATCAGGACGACGAGGGAGACGTCGGTGACGGGGAGGCGGCGGGGGGTGGTGCCGTGCTCGGCCTGCGCCTGGTCCTGGCTCTCGTCGGGCGCGGCGCTCTCGGTCGCGTCGTCGGTCATCGGGGCTCGCCTCCTTCGGGCGTCGTGGTCGTGGCGGTCTCGGTGGGCGTGGTGGGCGTCGCCGTCGTGGTGGGCGTGGTGGGCGTCGCCGTCGTGGCGGGTGTGGTGGGCGTGGTGGGCGTGGTGGGCGTGGTGGGCGTGGTGGGCGTGGTGAACAGGGCCAGCTGGGTCGGGGCGCCGACCTCCTCGTCCTCCGGGCCGACCGGGCGCAGCTCCACGGTGTAGCCGTACGCGACGGCGACCTTCCCGGCCCAGGCGCGGAACTCCGCCCGGGACCACTCGAAGCGGTGGTCGGCGTGCCGGACGGCGCCCGCCGGCAGGCTCTCCCAGCGGACGTTGTACTCGGCGTTCGGCGTGGTGACCACGACCGTCCTCGGCCGGGCGGCACCGAACACCGCGTACTCCAGCGCGGGCAGCCGGGGCAGGTCCAGGTGCTCGATCACCTCGCACAGCACCGCCGCGTCGAAGCCCTTGAGCCGGGCATCGGTGTAGGTGAGCGCTCCCTGCGTCAGCGTCACCCGGGCGGCCTGACGCTCCGGCAACCGCTCCAGGCCCAGCCTACGGCTCGCCGCCCGCAGCGCCCGGACGGAGACGTCCACGCCGAGGATTCCGGCGAACCGGGCGTCCTTGAGCAGCTCACCGATCAACTCGCCCTGGCCGCAGCCGAGATCGGCGACGCGGGCGGCGCCGGTCTCGCGCAGCGCATCGAGGATCGCGGCGCGGCGCTGCTCGGCGAGGGAGGGCCCGCGGGGCTGCTCCGGCGCCGGGCCGGCCGTGCTGCCGTCCTCGGGACGCTCCCGGCCGTTCGGGTCGGGGCTTGCGCCGGGGTTCACGTCACCGGGCTCCTCCTCGGGCCGGTCGTCGACCGCGTTGTCGATCTCCTCGACCTCGCGGTCGTCGGCCTCCGCCAGCCGGGCCAGCTCCAGGCGCTCCATCGCGGCCCGGGTCAGCGACCAGCGCCGGGACAGGTAGCGGCGGGTGATCAGGGCGCGCTCCGGGTGGGCCGCCAGCCAGCCCTGACCGGCGGCGAGCAGCTTGTCCACCTCGTCCGGGGCGACCCAGTAGTGCTTGGCGCCGTCCAGCACCGGCAGCAGCACGTACAGGTGCTGGAGCGCGTCGGCCAGCCGTACCGTCCCGGAGGAGAGCACGATCCGTACGTAGCGGGACTCGCCCCACTCGGGGAACGACTCGTCCAACGGGATCGCCGTCGCCTCGACCTGCCAGCCCAGCGGCTCGAACAGCCGGACCACCAGGGTCGGGCCACCGCCCTCGCCCGCGCCGTTCGCGGGCACGGCGGGCAGCTCGATCCGCAGCGGACGGGCCCGCCCGGGCAGTTCGGGGCGGGCGGGGCAGGCGCCCTTCATCGCGGACCGGAACACCGTCCGCAGCGCCACCGCGAGCAGCGAGGACGCGGCGTACGGGCGGTCGTTGACGTACTGGGCGAGCGCGAAGTCGGGCGAGCCGCCGCGCCCCCTGCCGTCGCCCCGGCCCTTGCGGACCAGTGCGATCGGGTCGATGTCCAGCAGCAGCGCCGCCGTGCAGACCTCGTCCTCCGCCTCGGGGTAGAAGACGTGGGCCTCACCGTGCGACGTGGTGAACCGCTGGACCTTGTCGGGGTGCTTGTGCAGCAGGAACCCGAGGTCCGTGGCCGGATCCTCGACGCTGCCGGTGGTGGAGATCGACATGAACACCCGCTGAAGTATCGCCCAGTGCCGGGGCGCCGGGCACCGGGTTTTCCCGCCCCTCGGGCCGCCGACCAGCACGTCCGGCGGGCGTGTCCGCCCGATGGGCGTGTTCGGCACCGGGGCCCCGCATTGGTTAACGTGCACGGTGTGACTGCTGAATCCTCCTCGCTCGAATCCACCTCCTCGGCGACCGGCGCCGTGGCCACCGGTCTGGCCACCATCGCCGCCGACGGCACCGTCCTCGACACCTGGTTCCCCGCCCCCGCGCTGGCCGCCGAGCCCGGCCCGGCCGGCACCGTCCGCCTGACCGCCGAGCAGGCCGAGGCCGAGCTCGGCGCCGGCGCGGCCGAGGCGCTGCGTGCCGACGCGCGCCGCGGCGTCGAGGTGGTCGCCGTGCGCACCACCATCGCCTCGCTGGACGAGAAGCCGCTCGACACGCACGACGTGTACCTGCGCCTGCACCTGCTCAGCCACCGCCTGGTCAAGCCGCACGGCCAGAACCTGGACGGCATCTTCGGCCTGCTGGCCAATGTCGCGTGGACCAGCATCGGCCCCGTCCCGGTGGACAAGGTCGAGCAGGCCCGCCTCGCCGTGCGCGCCCAGGGCTGCCAGCTGGCCGTGTACGGGATCGACAAGTTCCCGCGGATGACCGACTACGTCGCCCCGACCGGTGTGCGCATCGCCCACGCCGACCGCGTCCGGCTCGGCGCGCACCTGGCCGCGGGCACCACCGTGATGCACGAGGGCTTCGTCAACTTCAACGCCGGCACCCTGGGCACCTCCATGGTCGAGGGCCGGATCAGCGCGGGCGTCGTCGTCGGCGACCACAGCGACATCGGCGGCGGTGCCTCGATCATGGGCACCCTGTCCGGCGGCGGCAAGCAGGTCGTCTCGGTCGGCGAGCGCTGCCTGCTCGGCGCCAACGCGGGCATCGGCATCTCGCTCGGCAGCGACTGCGTGGTCGAGGCCGGTCTGTACGTGACCGCCGGTACCCGGGTCACCACCCCGGACGGCACGGTGGCCAAGGCCGTCGAGCTGTCCGGCCAGGACAACCTGCTGTTCCGCCGCAACTCGCAGAGCGGCGCGGTCGAGGTCATTGCCCGCTCCGGCTCCTGGGGCGGCCTGAACGCCGACCTGCACGCCCACAACTGACCTGCGGGCAGCGGCCGTTGGGGTCCGGCGCCGGGTGGCGCCGGGCCCCGCTCGCATCTCGGGATCCGGTCGCGGATGGGCTGGGCCCCACCCGCGCGGGCCTCAGGGCTTGCGGTGGCGCCCCGTTGCCGCCCGCCCGTGAGCCGTGCCGCCGCCAACTGCCCGACCGGCCGCAGCCGTTGCTTCCGCCTTGGCCGCCCATGACGCCAGCGGTTCCTGCTCGTCCATCACCCCGGTCCGACCTCCCGACGCCACCGCCCGACACCCGCGTCACTCGACCGGGCGACACACGTTCCAGCCCCTCCGCTCCTCCTTCCGCGCTTGGCTCCCTTCGCCGTCACCTCCTCACGAGCTCCTGAGGACCACCAGCCGCTGGGTCGCCCTGGTCATCGCGACGTAGCGGTCGACCGCTCCCTCCACGCCCCCGCCGAACGCCTCCGGGTCGACCAGGACGACCATGTCGAACTCCAGGCCCTTGGAAAGCTCCGGAGTCAGCGACCGGACCCGTGGCCGTGCCTCGAAACCGGGGGCACCGATCACACAGGCGACCCCCTCGCCGTGCTCGGCGAGCCAGCCGTCCAGGACGGCGTCCAGCTCCGCCACCGACCGGTGCTCGACCGGGATGCCGCTGCTGCGGACAGAGGTCGGCACGTTGGCGTCCGGCAGCGCGGCCCGGATCACGGGTTCGGCCTCGGCCATGACCTCCTCCGGCGTCCGGTAGTTGATGCTCAGCGAGGCCACCGTGTTCCGGTCGAGCCCGATCCGCTCCAGCCGCTCCTGCCAGGACTCCGTGAAACCGTGCCTGGCCTGCGCGCGGTCCCCGACGATGGTGAAGCTCCGGGACGGGCAGCGCAGCAGCAGCATCTGCCACTCCGCGTCGGTCAGCTCCTGGGCCTCGTCCACCACGATGTGCGCGAACGGCCCGGCGAGCGGCTCCGGGTCGGCGACGGGCAGGGCGATCTCGTCGACCAGGGTGTCCTGGAGGTCGCGCCCGCGCAGCATCGTCACCGGGCCCTCGCCGTCGTCGTCGGCCTGCAGCAGGTCGCCGATGACGTCTGCCATCCGCGCGCGTTCGGCGGCGGCCGCGGCGTCCCTCCGGCGCCGGCGCCCCTCCGCCTCCGGATCGCCGAGCCGCTGCCGGGCCGCGTCCAGGAGCGGCAGGTCGGACACCGTCCAGGCCTGGGGCGCGTCCCTGCGCTGGAGCCTGCGGACCTCCTCGGGTGCGAGCCAGGGCGCGCACATCCGCAGGTAGGCGGGCACCGACCAGAGGTCGCCGACCAGATCGGCCGCGTCGAGCAGCGGCCAGGCCCGGTTGAGCGTCTCGGCCAGCTCCCGGTCCTGTCGCAGCGACCTGCGGAACAGCTCGGGCGAGACCCCCTCGTCCTCGTCCAGCTTGTCCATCAGGATCGTGGCCAGCTCCTCCCAGATCTGCTCGCGGGCCTCGTTGTGCGGGGTGCCCGGGTCCGGCGCGTCGAACGCGTCGGACCAGTCCTCGGCGCTCAGCCAGAGGTCGGCCCAGTGGGTGGTCACCTCCATGCCCTCGGTGGGCGGCTCCTCGTAGAACCGGACGGCCTTCTCGATCGCCTTCACCATGTCGACCGAGGACTTCAGGCGGGCCGCCTCCGGGTCGGTCTCGGCCCCGGCCTTCGCCCCCTCCACGACGAGGTCCCGCACGGTGCAGGTGCGCACCCCGTCCTCGCCGAGGCTGGGCAGGACGTCGGCGACGTAGGCCAGGTAGGGCTCGTGCGGGCCGACGAACAGCACGCCGCCGCGCCGGTGGCCGAGCCTGGGGTCGGAGTGGAGCAGGTACGCGGAGCGGTGCAGCGCGACGACCGTCTTGCCGGTGCCCGGGCCGCCGTCGACCACCAGGGCGCCCCGGGACCCCGCCCGGATGACGGCGTCCTGGTCGGCCTGGATGGTGGCCAGCACGTCCCTCATCCGGGCCGACCGGTGGCCGCCCAGACTGGCGATGAACGCGGACTGGTCGTCCAGCGCGGCGTGCCCCTCCAGGGCCTCGGCGGTGAACACCTCGTCCCAGTAGTCGCCGATCCGGCCACCGGTCCAGCGGTACCGTCGCCGGCTCACCAGGCCCATCGGGTCGGCGTGGGTGGCCGCGAAGAACGGCTCGGCTGCGGGCGAGCGCCAGTCGACCAGCAGCCGACGCCCCTCGCTGTCGGTGAGACCGAGCCGCCCGATGTACACCGGCTCCGGGCCGTCCGCGAGGACGACCCGCCCGAGGCACAGGTCCAGGCCGAAGCGGCGCAGGGCACGCAGCCGACCGGTCAGCCTGTGCACCTCGATGTCCCGGTCCATCGCCTCCCGGCCGAGGCCGCCCGGCGCGCGGCGCAGCGCGTCGAGGCGGCCGGACAGCTCGGCGATCGACTGCGACAGGCTCTCCGCAACGGCCGCGAAGTGCTGTTCGTCCTCGCCGATCAGCGCCGGGTCGGCCTTGGCGGCGAGGCGGGCGGGAAGGTCGAACGCACTGGTGGTCTGGCGGTTCATGGCATCAGCTCCGATCTGAGGCCTGCGATTGTGCGCCACCGCAGGGGCCTTGCCGCAAGACCCCCCATGCGCTATACGTTGAGAGTGGCAAGGGGTGGGTTCTCCCCCTTCTTCCTCCTCCTTCTCCTCCCCGGGCGCGCTCGACCACGCCCTGTTCCGCGTCGCCCGGGGTCGCTCCGCGCCTAGCCGAGGCCGCGCCGTGACGGCAACCCCGGCTCACCCGGGAGGCTTACCGCGCAGCAGAGTCGGACCGCATCGGGTGGTGTCCGGGTGACGGCATCCGGAGCGGTTCGTTGGGTGCTACGGCGGGGGTGGGTGCCCCGGTGGCGGGCGGCTGCCACCTCCCGCCGTGCGGTCCGAGCCACCGTCGGCCGCTCCACACCGCACCACCGATCCGAAGAGGTCCCGTCATGTCCGAACCATCTGCCACGCCGCAGTTCCCGAGCAGCCCGACGGGCTCGGCCGACGGCACCTCGGCCGGACCCGTCACCCCCAAGAGCCTGCTGGAGCAGATGCAGGAACTGCTCGCCTCCGTCACCGCCGACCTCGCCGAACTCCAGGGCTCCGGCCCCGGGAGCGCCGACTCCAGCACCTACCCGACCGGCACGGACACCTCCGAGACCTCGGACGCACCGGGCACCCGGTAGCCCGCCGCCTGCTCCTCCTCGGCCGGCCGGCCCCCATCGGGCGGGCCGCCGCCGTCCGGGGGACCACCGCCGGAGGGCGAGCCGCTGCCGCTCGCCGCACCGCCACCACCCGGCGGGCCGAGCCGGACCACCAATAACGGCGCCCCGCCACCCGCCGGCTCTCGCTCACGCTCCGCTCCGCCGAGCGCCGCGGGCTCCGTCTCCCCCACCCGGACCGCCGCCTCACGCAGCCGCCCGGTCAGGTCCTTGCACTCCGACACCGCGTCCACACCGTCGATGCAGGTCCAGTAGAGGCTCTCGGTGTCCGCTCCGCAGGCCAGCACCACCAGCGTCTCCCCGACCTCCTGGAGCAACCCGTCCAGCGCCCCCAGAGCCGGCGCCAAGTCCCCGAGGTCGGTGAGCCGCGCGGCCCGGCCGCCGCTCACCAGGGCCGCCCGGACGACGGAGCGGTCCAGGCAGACCGCCGCGTGGGCCCCGGCCTCGGACAGCTGCTGCCCCAGCCCGGTGAGCTCCTCGTCCTCCGACTCCGCCAGCCTGGCGCCCACCGCCTCGGTGAGCAGCGCGGCCTGCCGCGCCTCGGCCAGCACGTCCGGTACGTGCCTGGCCTCGGCCAGGGCGTGCCGGGCCGTCTTGATCAGTCGCAGCGCCTCCATGGCCACCGCTCCTCCCGCTCGCTGTCGCCGTCGGCCCTGGCCGCCGGAAGGGGCGGTCCGAGCACTGACGGCTGGTCACGGCGAAAGCGTGCGAGGAATGGCCCGAGTGCGCATCCACGTTGTCAGAAGCTGTGGACAAGTCCGGGGTTGTGGATAACTTCCGTCCCTCACAAGGGTTGGTCGTCCACGTCCGAGTTGACGAAAGCCGGATTTTCAGCGGCCTGGTCCCCCTCGGCCCCGACCGCCTCCCGGTCGGCACCGGCCGTGTCCACCGGCACCGGGAAGCGAAGCTCGTTCCGCTCGATCTTGGCCGCCAGCGCCTCCAGCGGATCCACCCCGACCGCCGTGCAGAACTGGAGCAGGTACGCCAGCACGTCCGCGACCTCGTCGCGCACCCGGTGCGCGCGCTCCGGATCGGACATCACCGCGGCCGCCTGCTCGGGCGTCAGCCACTGGAAGATCTCCAGCAGCTCCCCCGCCTCCACGCTCAGCGCCGCCGCCAGGTTCTTCGGTGTGTGGAAGGGTTCCCACCGCCGGGCCGCCGCGAAGTCCACCAGCCGCTGCCGCAAGGCCTCCACAGTGGGCTCCGCCGGCCCTGTCACTCGTTCGCTCACCCCTCCAGGTCTACCGCATCGCGGCCCGCCGCCCCACCGCCGGCCGGGGACGCCCCACCACCCTCCGGGGATCCGGCCGGCCCCTCCGGCTCCGCCGACGGGCCCTCGCCCGCTGCCGCACGCCCGTCCGCGCGCCCGTCCACCCCACCGGCCGCCTCCCCGCGCCCGCCCTGGGCCGGCACCCGCGCCGCCTCCGGCCGCAGCACCGTGAACCCGGAGTCCGGATCCCGCCGGCACTCGACCAGTACCGCCCCGCCCCCGGACGCACCGCCCAGCACCTCCCGTGCCGCCGCCGGCTCCTGCAGGGCCGCGACCACCCGCAGCTGGCTGCGCTCCGCCATGTCCCGCGCCAGCCGGAGCAGCCCGGCGGTCTGCTCGGCGGAGAGCCCCGCACCCAGGTCCTCGGCCAGCACGATGAGCTGCCGGTGCGCCCAGGGCACCTCGGCGGCCACGTCGAGGTCGAGCACCCCGGCCCCGGTCAGCAGCACCGCGGCGAAGGCGAGGTGGCGCAGCATCCCGTCGGAGGCCTGGTCGGCCCCGGTGCGCCCGAGGACGCCCTCGTCGAAGACGGCGAGGACCCGCCGCACGCCCGCGCTCTCGCGCTCGGCCAGGGTGAGCCCGAGCATCGGGTGCGGTGCGGCGGCCTGCACGGCTCGCAGCAACTGCCCGTACCGGCGTGGGCACTCGTTGCTCAGCCGGGCGACGACGGCGGAGATGTTGGCGGCGTTGCTGCGCAGCCGGGCCTGCTGGTCGGCCCGGGCCCAGCCGCGCATCAGCGCGGGGACGGGGTGCAGCGGGAAGACCTCGCGCAGCGCGGTGAGCAGGTCCTCGGTGGCGGCGAGGACGAGGCACTCCCCGGCCGACGAGCCCGCGACCCGCAGCGGCAGCTGTGCGGTGATCATCGTGCCGCTGGGGAACGGTGCCCGGATGTCGCCCTGGCGGGTGTCGTTGTGCCAGCAGACGTTGACCCGCCGGTTGCGGACGTCCTGCTCGCCGGTGTCCATCAGGGTCCGGCCGTCGAGGGTGAGCGACTCCCGGGCGATCCGGACCGGGCCGTCGGTGCGGATCACCACGTCGAGCCGGATCAGGCCGTGCGGCGAGCGGACGGTGCAACCGAGGTTGATCGCGTCCCGCCCGTGCGGGACGCACCCGTCCAGGCCGCCGCGGACGGGTGCGGCGAGCGGGCCGGTGCGCTCGGGCAGCCCGTCCAGCGAGTCGGCGATCTCCTCGCCGAGGGCGAGCCGGGACAGCACGGCCAGCGCGTCGAGGGCGTTGGACTTGCCGACCCCGGCGGGCCCGTGCAGCACGGTGAGGGGCGCGAGCGGCAGCACCGCACGCCGGTAGGACTTGAACGAGGTGAGCCGGAGCTCCTCGACGGTGGGGCGCGGCACGGGCGGCCGGTCGGGCCCCGGGGCGGCCGGTCGGAGGTGGGCCGGCCCTGCGGGCCTGGTGGCGTCGCGGTTCACCCGTGGGACGTTAGCCGCAGGCCGACCGGCAGAAACGTACCTGCGGGGCAGATTCATCCCAACGTGGCGCTCAGCGCAGGTACGCGGCCACCGTCACCGAGGCCGTCACCTCGACCGGCTCCGGCAGCTCCGCGAGCGCGGCGCCGAGCCGCTCCGGGTCGGTGTGCCAGGCGCTCGGCCCCATGCCGACGACGGTGCGCACGTCCTGCGGGCCGAGCCGAAGGGTGAACTCGACCTCCCTCCGCCCGGCGGGCTCCAGGTACGGCCCGAGCTTCTCGTCGATCCGCCGCTGCTTCTCCTCGTCCACCGACAACAGCCCCAGCGCGTCGACGAGTTCGCGCAGGTGGCGGGCGGTCGGCGAGACCAGCAGCAGGGTGCCGCCGGGGCGCAGCACCCGGCGGATCTCGGGCCCGTTGCGCGGGGCGAAGACGTTGAGCATCAGCTCGGCCGAGGCGTCCCGCAGCGGCAGCGGGCGCCAGGCGTCGCACACCACGGCGCCGATCCGGGGGTGCGCCTTGGCGGCACGGCGCAGCGCGAACTTGGAGATGTCGAGGGCGGCGCCGACCGTGCCGGGCAGGGCGTCCAGGACGTGCGCCAGGTAGTGGCCGGTGCCGGCGCCGAGGTCGGCGACCAGGCCGCCGGACTCGCCGGCGACAGCGGAGGCGGAGGCGGCCTGCGCCAGCGCCTCGGCGATCGGCCGGTAGTGCCCGGCGGCCAGGAAGTCCGCGCGGGCCGCGACCATCTCGGCGGTGTCCCCGGTGCCGGTGTGGGCGTCTCCGGCGAGGAGGCTGACGTAGCCCTGCTTGGCGAGGTCGAAGCTGTGCCCCGCCGGGCAGCGCAGGCTGCGGTCGTGCCGGGTGAGGGCCTGCGCGCAGTGCGGGCAGGCCAGGTAGCGCTCGATGTCCTGGAGCAAGGTTCCGTCTTCTCTCGCCGTACGCCCCGGCCGGTCGGGGCGCCAGCCAGCCTAACGACCCCGGCGGACCCGGCGCCCCGGGCCCGCGCCCCGGCAGCACCCGGCAGGACCTACCGCGCACCCCTCCCGGGCCCGAGCCCCGCGAGCGCCCGCCCCGCGAGCGCCCGGCCCCGCTCCGCCCCGACGCGCAGCGCCAGCGCCACGAGCGCCTCCGGCGCGCCGGGCCGCCCGCGGACCCCGGGAAAGGCGTTGACGTCCACGATGACCGGCTCGGCGGGCCCGTCGAGCAGGTCGACCCCGTACACGTCCAGCCCGAACACCTCGCCGACGCGCAGCGCGAGCGCGGCCCGCCCGGCGGACGGCTCCCAGTCCTCCGCCCGCCCCGACTTCCCCGTTCCGGTGGCGAGTTCGGACTGCCGCCGGGCCGCGAACACCTGCCCGTCGACCACCCACAGCTTCTGGTCCCAGCCGCTCCCCGGGACGAACGGCTGCGTGACGACCGGCTCCTCGGGCCAGCGCTCGGCGAGTTCGCGCAGCCGGGCCGGGCCGTCCACCCGGGCGACCAGGTCGTGCCGCCTGCTGTGCCGGCTCTTGACCACGAACGGGTAGGCCGGATCGACGAGTCGGCCCAGCCGTCCGGCCGCGTCCGTGGGCGCGAAGGGCAGCCCGGCGGCGCGGGCGAGGTCGGCCATCCGCACCCGGTCCTGGCACAGCTCGGTGGCCGCCGCCGAGTTGACCACCGGCGCGCCCCGCCGCTCCAGCTCCCCCGCCAGCGCCAGCGCCTGCGGCGTACGGGCCTTGAGCAGGTAGACGTCCGCGAGCCCGCCCGCGGGCCCCGCGGGCGGGACGGCCGCCACCTCGTGCCCCTGTCTCACCAGCAGTTCGGCGGCCGCCGCCAGCACCGGGTGCCCCGGGTCGCCGGTGATCAGCCCGACCTTCACAGCAGCTCCCCTTCGCCGAAGCCCAGGTGCCCGTACGGATCGCCGCCCGCGGGCACCAGTTCGGCGGGCCCGCCGGGCACCGACACGGCCGTCCCGCTGCGTGCGAGCCGCAGCACCGCCCGGGCGACACGGGCCACCGCGTCCGGCACCTGCCGGAAGCTCGGGAAGTCGTTGACGTCCACCACGACCGGCCCGTCCGGCCCCAGCAGCACGTCGACGCCGTACAGGTCCAGCCCGAACACCTCGCCGACCTGCGCGACGATCCGCGCGACGCTCCCCGGCAGCGGTACCTGCCGCTCGCGCACCCCCTGCCCGGGGTGCAGCGGGGAGGAACGTTCCGTCGCGAACAGCTCGCCGTCGACGCAGTACACCTTGAGGTCGGTCCCGGAGTTGCGCACGTACGGCTGCGCGATCAGCAGCCCCTCCCCCGCCAGCTCCGGCCCGACCTCCAGCAGTTGACCGGGGTCGCGCACCAGCCGCACGGCGCGCCCGGAGCTGCCGTCGGCGGGCTTGACCACCAGCGGGTACTCGGCGGCCGGGATCTCCGCCAGCCGTTCCCAGCGCGCGGCCGCGTACGTCACCGGGACGGGCAGGCCGCGGGTGCGGCCGATCACCGCGGCGAGCGCCTTGTCCCGGACCCCTCGGATCGAGCGCACGTCGTTCACCGTGGTGAGGCCGACGGCGGCGGCCGACTCCAGCAGGGTCAGCCCGGGCCCCCCGGACACGGTCTTGAGCACCCAGGCATCGTGACTGCCGGCCCGGACCTCCTCGGAGATCGCCAGCAGCGAGTCCCCGGGGCGCAGCACGTCCACCCGGTGCCCCCACGCGGTGAGTTGGCGCGCCACGTCGAGTGGCATGCCGTCGTGCCGGTAGTGTTCCTCCACCAGAAAGCAGAGCCTCATGGGCCTGTCTTCCCCCTTGCCTCGCCTCGTGCAGACGTCCGCCGTCCCCCTCGGCAGAGCTGTAAAGGCTTCAGCATGCACGCCGTGTCCGCACAAGATCGCTGCGAGCGGGTAAGCGTTCGGCAACAATCGGTCCCCGAGGCGTGGCCGAAGGACCGGACCGCACGCGAAATCGGGTGGCACCCCGCCCCCGTCCCTGCTTGGATGCGGGCCGTGACTCCTGCCGATCATGCTCCCGACCGCATCCTGCTCGACGAGATCGAGACCTACTACGACGCCGTGCCGCGCAGTGCCGCCCGCACCGAGGACTTCGGGCCGCTGACACTGTTCATCCGCGAGGGGGCCGGCTGGCCGTACTACGCCCGCCCGGCCCTCGGCCACAGCGGTCCGGCCGCCACCGCCGAGGACGTCCGCCGGGTGCTGGATCGGCAGCGGGAGCTGGGCGTGCCGGAGGCCTTCGAGTGGGTGGCCGAGCAGAACCCGGAGCTGCGCGCGGCGGTCGAGGCGGCGGGCCTGACGGTGCACGAGCACCCGCTGCTGGTGCTGGGCCCACAGGACGAAGCGGCCCCGGCGCCCGAGCTGCCGGAGCGGGTGGAGGTCCGGGTGCTGGCGCCGGACGCGCCGGAACTGGCGGCCGCCGTCGCCGCCCCGCACCTGGCCTTCGCCGAGCCGGGCACCGCCGTCGGCCCGGCCGGCACGGCCGAACTCGCCGAGAGCGCGGCGACGTTGACGGTCGACGGCGTGGTGGAGCAGATCGCCTGTCGGATCACCGCCGGCGCCACCGTGCTCGCCGCGGCCCTTGAGGACGGCACGGCGCTGTGCGCGGGCCAGCACAACCCGGTGGGCCCGGTCACCGAGGTGGCCGGGGTGGGCACGCTCCCGTCCGCGCGCCGTCGCGGGCTGGGCCTGGCGGTCACCGCGGCCCTGGTCGCGCACGCCCGGGCGAACGGGGTGCGGACGGTGTTCCTGTCCGCCGCCGACGAGGACGTCGCCCGGATCTACCGCCGGGCCGGTTTCCGCACCTTCGCGACGGCCCTGATCGCGGAGCCGCCCGCCCAGCAGGAGAGCGCCGCCCGGCAGGAGACAGCCGCCCAGTAGAACCCCTCCGCCCAGCAGGAGCCCGACCCGTAACGGCCCGTAACGGCCCGGCGAGCCCCGACGGGGCGGCGACGGTCAGTCGTCGCCCTCGTCCTCCTCGTCCGCCCCGGTGACGCCCTCCCCCTCCGCCTCGTCCACCACCCAGGCCGCCAGCCGCTCGGCGACGCCCGACACCCCGAGCCGCCCCTCGCGGATGGCCCGGGAGAGGCTGCGCACCTCGCGGGCGGTGGTGGCGACGGTGCAGCCGCTGGCGACGAGGTAGGCGTAGGCGACGGCGGTCGCGAAGAGTTCGTTGGTCTTCTCCAGCGCGGGCACCCGGATCAGCTGGTGCATCAGCGCGGCGGCGCGGTCCTGTGGTTCGGGGTAGACCGCGATGTCGAATATCTCGGCCTGGTGGCGGGTGACCGCCGCGAGCAGCGAACCGTAGTCGGTGACCTGCGGGTCACCGGGCGTGTATTGCTCGGCGGTCATGAGCAGCCACGAGAGGTCGACCTCCAGCTTCAACGGTGCACGTCCTGGAGGTCGCCCGGCTCCGCGAACTCGGCGAGGAAGGCCGTCTCGTACTCCTTCATGAACTGCGCGGCCGCGTCCACGAAGGCCCGTCCGGACTCGCCCATGTCCTGTTGGACCAGGCGCTCGATGTACTGGTTCATGCTGATCCCCTGCTGCTCCGCCCGTTCCCGGGCCATCTCGGCGGTCGTGGCGTCGACCCGCACGTTCAGCTGCTTCTTACCCATGCCGTTCAAGCTAGCGTTCAAGTGCTAGCACAACAAGGGCGTGCGCACACCGCCCGCACACCTGCCGCACGCCGCCGCGCAACCTTGCCGTCACCAGGACGCCGAACGGGCCGGGCCCGCGGCTGCTGCCACGGGCCCGGCCCACCCCGGAAGGGGTCGGATCCGACGGATCGGACGGATCAGAACTGGGTGCTGACGGTGACCCCGCTGAAGTCGGTCTTCGCGTAGAGGCTCACGTAGCGGTAGCCGGCCGTCGGGTTGGTGACGGTGATGCTCTGGGTGGTGCCCGCGTTGGTGGACGAGGCGGTGTAGGCGCTCGGCGAGGCCCAGGTGCTGTCGTCGTAGTACAGGTAGGCGGTGCCGGTGCCCCCGGTGGTGGTGATCTTCAGGGTGCTGGTGCCGGCCGGGAGGTAGACGTACAGGTAGTCCAGGTTCCCGGCGGTGGCCGACAGGTTGGCCCGCGAGCAGTTCTGGCCGAGGGCGTCGGTGCGCGGGTCGGTGCAGGTCGGCGGGGTGGTGCCGCCACCGCTGCCGCTGCCCGAGGTGACGGTGACCGAGGCCGGGGTACTGGCGGTCCTTCCGGTGTTGTCGGTGACGGTCAGCGCGACGGTGTAGGTGCCCGCGGCCGCGTAGGTGTGGGTCGGGTTCTGCTGGTCGGACGAACTGCCGTCGCCGAAGGTCCAGTGCCAGGCGGTGATCTGGCCGGGGCCGGTCTGCACGGACTTGTCGGTCAGGGTGACGGTCGGGCCGTTCACGGTCTGGCCGAACAGCGCGGTCGGACCGGCCGCGTAGCAGGCGCCGCCGGCGCAGGCGTCGAGCCAGGCGTCGAAGTCGGCGTCGTAGCCGGTCCCGATGCCGTTGTAGACCGCGTAGCCGCCCTGGTAGTCACCGGTGCGGAAGTGCGCGAGCATGGCGTCGATGTCGGCCGGGTGCTTCTCGAACATGTACCGGACGGCCAGGTAGCCCCACGGGTAGGTGCGCACCGTGTCCGAGTTGCCGTACGTGTTCTGGAACAGGGTGCTCAGCTTGTACGTGTGCTTGGCGGCCTCGGCCATCGCCTGGGTGTCGGTGGTGCCGCGGTAGGCGTAGGACTCGTACTCGGCGACGCCCTCGATCCACCAGATGTCCGGGACGGAGATCTCGGTGGAGAAGTTGCCCTTGAGGTCGTAGATGTTGTCCAGGTAGTGCGTGTACTCGTGGTTGAGGTTCCACACGTTGCCGGTGAAGCCGTCGTTCCAGGACTTCTGGTACATCACGCACACGGCCCGGTTGTTCGGGTCGGTCGGGTCCATGACGGTCTGTCCACCGTTGTCGGTGGAGTTGTTGAAGATCGCCCAGGAGTACGTCAGGTAGTCCGCCTGGTTGGCGAAGACCGCGAGGGTCAGCTCCTTGTCGTACTGGCCGGGGATCGGGCCGTTGTCCTTCACCAGCTTGTGGAAGAAGGTGTCCTCGCCGCGCAGGCTGGCGCAGACGGCGGCCAGGTCGGCGGGCGACAGGGCCTCGGTCTGGATGGTGCGGTTGTCGCAGACCAACTGGTTCGGCAGCACCGCGGCGGTCAGCTTCGCCGGCAGGTCGCAGATGCCGTAGTACGAGCACTGGCCGGGGTCGAAGCTGTTGGCCTGGAACGCGGTGTGGACGTACAGCGGGCCGGTGGCACCGGTGATCTGCACGCCGTCGAGGATGGCCTTGACCTTGTCCTTGAGCGCCGCCTCGACCGCCGGGCTGTCGCCGACCATCCGGCCGAGGTCGTTGCCCGCGTTGACGTCCAGGTAGGCGTTGGGCGTACCGAGCAGGTCCTTGTGGTTCAGCGCGAAGTCGCCCAGGGCGGCTCCGATGCTCGGGTCGGCGGCGACCGCGTTGACGAAGTCGGGGTTCCAGTTGCCCCGCCACAGCGGCGCGGACAGCACCGCGTTGACCGCCTTGAGCATCTTCGGATAAGCGTTGTACGAGCTGTTGTAGCCGTTCAGCACCTGCTTGTAGACGTCCAGGTAGCTGCCCTGGAGGTTGGCGCTGTCGGTGAGCACCAGCACCTCGTTGAGCACGACGCCGTTGTTGTCGTTGACGTCGGTGCGGTGCGGGCTCGCGAAGAACGCGTCGAGGGCGGCCTTGGAGGCGCTGCTCAGGGCCGCGTCGTACGGGCCGACCGCGCCCGAGTTGTACGACTGCACGTACCAGCCGGCCCGCTGGAAGAGCACGAGCTGCAGGATGGCGGTCGAGTTGTCGCCGGTGTAGCTGCCCGCCATGGTCTGGAAGGCGCTGGCGACGGTCAGCATCTTCGATTCCTTGAAGATGTTGCCCGCGTCGGTGCCGGTGACGTTGAACAGCGTGTTGACGCAGTCCGTGGTCGAGCCCTCGATGAAGGAGACCAGGTCGGCCCCGCTGCGGCTGCCGAAGTCGGCCGGGGTGCAGCTCTGCGCGGCGGCGGCCGCACCGGCGGCACCACGGGCGGCGAGGGCCGGCTTGGCCGGGGAGGTCTTCGGCGCAGCCGGGCGCGGCGCAGTCTGCACGGCGGTACCGGCCGGCTGGCCCATCACGACCTGGCCGAGGAGCGCCGGGGGCAGCGGTTCGGCGACGGGGGCGAGGTCCTCGGTCGCGCGGGCCTGGGCGGCCGGGTCGACGGTGAGGAAGGCGCCGAGCGGCTTCGGCAGGACGGAGCCCGGGTCGGCCGCCGGGGTACCGGCCCCGGGCCGGGCGGCCGCACCGGAGACGGCCGGGGCGGCGGACGCCGTGGCGGGCAGCAGCGTGGCGGCGGCGCAACAGCCGGCGACGAGACCGGCCAGCAGGGTGGGGAGTGCTATCCGTGGGCGCACTGGTGGGGTCCTTCTCCTGTGGGGGGAGGCTGGGAGGACTGCCGAGACGTTGGGGGAACGCGTCATGATCCTGCCAGCGGCGGAAGGCCGGGACAATGTCACAGGTCATATGACATTGCCCTCTCCGGCCATAACACGGACGGGCGGGCACCTCGCCGGGTACCGCCCCCGGCTTACGGCCGGGCCGGCCGGTACGTCCGCGCGGCCCACGCCTGGAAGCTCGGCGCGGCCGCGATCAGGTCCCGGTACGCCGCAGCCGCGGCCCCGAACAGCGTTTCCACCACGTCCGCGCCCACCCCGGCCGACCGCCAGACCAGTAGCTGCCGCACCCAGATCGGAGTTCCCGCGAGCGGTTTGACCACCACCTCGGCGAGCGGCCGGGTGGTGGCCTGGACGACGGAGATGCCGAGCCCGGCGGCGATCATCTCCTGGAGCTCCAGCCGGCCGCCGAGGAACTCGTGGACGGTCACCGGGGTGAACCCCGCCGCGGCGCAGGCCCCGTGGAACACGCCGTGCCAGCCGGCCCCGTCATCGGGGGTCAGCAGCCACTCCTCCTCCGCGAGGTCCGCCAGGGCCACCTCGGTGCGGTGCCGCAGCCGGTGACCGGCCGGCAGCGCGACGAAAACGGGCTCGGTGACGATGCCACGGTGCGCGACGGACGGCGCGTGGCGCAGCTCCCGGCCCGGGTAGTCCACGGCCACCGCGGCGTCCGCCTCGCCCTGTTCCAGCAGCTCGACGATGTCCGAGGAGCGGTAGACCGACGTCACGGTGAAGCGCTGCTCGGGCCGCTGGTGCCGCGCCCTGGTGACCAGCCCGGGCAGGATCGGCGAGTTGGTCGCCGCCAGCCGCAGCTCGCGCGGCGCGGCCCCGGCGGGCGCCTCCGGGCGGCGCCCCAGGCAGTCGGCGCGGATGAGCAGTTCCCGGGCGGCGGCCACCACCTCCACCCCGAAGCCGGTCGGCGCGACACCGACGGTGGTGCGCTCGAACAGCGGGGCGCCCAGATGGCGCTCGATCCGGCGCAGCTGGGTGCTGGTCGCCGGCTGCGAGGCGCCGAGCAGGACGGCGGCCCGGCCGACGCTCCCGGTGTCGGCGATGGCGCACAGCACGCGCAGGTGCCGCAGCTCCAGCTCCATGACGCTCCCCCCTCACGCACCGGCCGTCCCCGGTCGACGGCGCGGGGCGGCTGTCGCCGGGGAGCGGTGCAACAGCACACATGACATGTCAGCGGCTTACCTTCACCCCCGTGAATTGCCTCGTCAAGCCCCCTCCCCGGGCCCGGGGGCAGTCCTCGCACCACCTTTTACCAGCGCATTGCCACCCCCTGACCTTCCGCCCGGATCCGGGCCCCGTCCCCGGCCGCCGCGCCGCCCCAGGAGGAGCGGGACTTGAAGAGTGCCCCACCGTCCGGGACGCTGAAATTCCCCCGCGTTCCCCCGAGCGGGCGCCTACCGGTGCGGAGGCCGACCGATGACAGCCATGTTCGATCAGGAGCTGCGCGAGCAGCTCGCAAAGGCCCGCCGGGACCTCGCGACGGCCCGGGCCGAAGGGGACGCCGACGGCGTCCAGGCGTACGAGGGCCGGGTCGCCTCGCTCCTGCGGCTCGCCGCCCAGCACGGAATCGACCTCCCGCACAGTGTCGACGAGGAGGAACACAACGAGTAGCCGGTCCCGGACGCGGCGGAGGCGGCCACCCGGAACGGGTGACCGCCTCCTTCCATGACTCCCCGATGCCCGGGATCACTCCCCGGCCGGCTCCAGGATCGCCACGCACTCGAAGTGGTGCGTCATCGGGAACAGGTCGAAGGCCCGCAGCGAGACCGGCCGGTAGCCGCCCTCGCGGAAGAACTTCAGGTCCCGGGCGAGCGCCGCCGGGTCGCAGGCCACGTACGCGATCCGGCGCGCCTCCAGGCCGACCAGGTGGGCGACGGTCTCGCGGCCGGCGCCCGAGCGCGGCGGGTCCAGCACGATCAGGTCGGTGGCGGTGATGCCGGTGCGCGGCAGCAGCGTCTCGACCCGGTCGCACTCGATCCGCACGTTGTCCAGCGCGGCCAGGTTGTGCCGGGCGTCGACCACGGCCTGCTTGGCGGACTCGATGCCGAGCACCGCGCCGTCCTCGCCGACCCGGTCGGCCAGCGCGCCCGCGAACAGGCCGACACCGCAGTACAGATCGAGTGCGTTCTCGCCCCACTGCGGGTCCAGGCCGTCCAGCACGGCGTCGACCAGGGTGTCCGGCGCCTCGGGGTGGATCTGCCAGAAGCCGCCGTTGCTGATCCGCCAGGTCCGCCCGGCGGCCCGCTCGCGCACGAAGGTGCGCCCGTGCACCCGGTGCACGTCGCCCTGCTCGTCCACCCGGGCGATCGACACCGGCTTGTCCAGCTCGACCAGCGGCAGCTGGGCGCCCGACCGCGGGGTGAGCACCACCTGGCGGTCCGAGGAGCCGGTCGCGGCGATCGCCTCGACGCTCGCCACACCCGGCCAGTCGCGGGCCTCGATGCCCAGCTCGGTGACGCCCTCGGCGGCGATCAGGCAGCGGTCCACCGGCTGCACCTCGTGCGAGCGGTGCTTGCGCAGGCCCACCTTCCCGGTCTCGGCATCCACCGCGTACTGCACCCGGGTGCGCCAGGCCGGCACCTGCCCGGCCGGCAGCTTGCCGCCGACCGGCTCGACGCTGCCGTCCCAGCCCGCCTCCGCCGGGGTGAGCCCGGCCAGCTTGGCCAGCTGCTCGGTCAGCACCGCCGCCTTGAGCTTGCGCTGCCCGCCCGGGGTGACGTGCTGCCAGTCGCAGCCGCCGCACTTGCCCGGACCGGAGAACGGGCAGGGCGCCTCGATCCGGTCCTTGGCCGGCTCCAGCACCTCCACCGCGTCGGCCCGCAGGAACCGCGAGGTGGTGGTCCCGTCGGTCACCAGCGCGACGACCCTCTCACCGGGCAGCGCGTGCCGCACGAACAGCACCCGCCCCTCGTGCCGGGCCACGCAGTGTCCGCCGCCGTGCGCGACCGGGCCGACCTCGACCTCGTAGCGCTGCCCGGCCAGCGGTTCCCCGGACGGCGCCTCGGGCCGCGACGGCCGCGCGGCGGCCGTGCGCAGCGCCTTGGGCGGCCGCACCGCCTGCTTGCGCGGCGCCTTCCGGCCGGCGCCGCCGGCGCCCTTCGGCGCGTCCTGACCGGCGCCCTTGCCCGCGCCCTTCGCCGCACCCTTCGGCGCGCCCTTGCCCGCGCCCTTCCCGGCGTCCGGCCCGGTGGGCTCCCGGTCCCCCCGCTCGCCCGGGACGATCGGCGCAGTGCGTGCGGTGAGGCCGTCGCGGTCGGTGGCCTCCGGACGGGCCGGCCGGCCCCAGCGCGGCCGGGAGACCTGCCCGGGCTGGGAGCCGCCCCTGCGGGCGCCCTTGCCGGAGGAGCCCGAGGAGCGGGGCGGAGTGTTGCGGGTCACTGGGAGGAGTCCTTGCTGCGGTCGGAGATGTCACCGGCGTTCGCACCGGTGGAGACGGAATCCTTCGACTCTACGGCCTTCGGCGCCCGCGGCTCGCCACGCCGGACGGCACCCGGCGCCGACCAGGCCTTCTGCGGCTTGCGCCGCTCCGAGGACTCCAGCTGCCACGGCACCGAGGTGACCATCACCCCGGGCTTGAACAGCAGCCGCCCCTTGAGCCGCAGCGCGCTCTGGTTGTGCAGCAGGTGCTCGTACCAGTGGCCGACCACGTACTCCGGGATGTAGACCGAGACCACGTCCCGCGGGCTGCTGCGCCGCAGGTTCTTCACGTAGTCCAGGACCGGCCCGGTGATCTCGCGGTACGGCGAGTCCAGCACCTTGAGCGGCACCTCGATGCCGCGCTCGTCCCACTCCCGCCGCAGCGCCACCGTGTCGGCCGGGTCGACGTTGACCGTGACGGCCTCCAGCGTGTGGGCCCGGGCCAGCCTCGCGTACGCCAGGGCGCGCAGGGCCGGCTTGTGCAGCTTGGAGACCAGCACGATGGCGTGCACCCGGGTGGGCATCACCACGTCGTCCGGCTCCTCGGCGGCGGTGAGCTCGTCGGAGACCCGGTCGTAGTGGCGCCGGATGCCCTTCATCATCACGAACAGCACGGCCATCGCGGCGATCGCGATCCAGGCGTGGCTGATCTTGGTGACCAGGACGACGATCAGCACGGCCATGGTCATCACCAGGCCGAAGGTGTTGATCGCCCGGCTGCGCTGCATGTGGCGGCGCTTGGCCGGGTCGGTCTCGGTGCGCAGCAGCCGGGTCCAGTGCCGGATCATGCCGGACTGGCTCATGTTGAAGGCGACGAAGACGCCGACGATGTAGAGCTGGATCAGCCGGTTCGGGTCGGCGTCGAAGGCGAGGATCAGCAGGATCGCGGCGATCGCCAGCAGGATGATGCCGTTGGAGAAGGCCAGCCGGTCGCCACGGGTGTGCAGCTGGCGCGGCAGGTAGCGGTCCTGGGCGAGGATCGAGCCGAGCACCGGGAAGCCGTTGAAGGCGGTGTTGGCGGCGAGCACCAGGATCAGACCGGTGACGGCCGCGACGAAGTAGAAGCCGGGCGTGAAGTTGTTGAACACGGCCTCGCTGATCTGCGCCAGCGCGGTCTTCTGGTGGTAGTCCGGCGAGGCGCCGACGAGCTGCTCGGTCGGATTCTCGGCCATCTGGACACCGGTCAGCCGGGCCAGCCAGATGATGCCCATGAACATCACGACGGCGATGCTCGCCATCATCAGCAGCGTGGTGGCGGCGTTCTTGCTCTTCGGCTTGCGGAAGGCCGGCACGCCGTTGGAGATCGCCTCCACACCGGTGAGCGCGGCACAGCCGGAGGAGAAGGACTTCAGCAGCAGGAACACCATCGCGAAGCCGGCCAGCGAGTCGTTGCCGGGAGTGGCGGCGAGGTGGAACCCGGAGCTCTCGGCGGGCATGTCCTGGCCGAGCGCGAAGTGCCGGAAGACCCCGTAACCGACCATCCCGATCACGCCGACCATGAAGGCGTAGGTGGGGACGGCGAAGGCGCTTCCGGATTCGCGCACACCGCGCAGGTTCATGCCCATCAGCAGCACGACCACGATCACCGACACGATCGGTTCGTGGCCGCGCAGCGCGGGCACGGCGGAGACGACGTTGGCGACGCCCGAGGTGGTCGACACGGCCACGGTGAGCACGTAGTCGACCATCAGCGCGCTGGCGACCACCAGACCGGCGGCCGGCCCGTGGTTGACGGTCGCGACCTCGTAGTCACCGCCACCGCTGGGGTAGGCGTGCACGTTCTGCCGGTACGAGGCGACCACGGCGAGCATCACGATCGCCACGACGACGCCGATCTGCCAGGAGAAGTGGATCGCCGAGGCACCCGCGACGGAGAGCGTGAGCAGGATTTCCTCGGGGGCGTACGCGACCGAGGAGAGCGCGTCCGAGGCGAACACGGGCAGCGCGATCCGCTTGGGGAGAAGCGTCTCGCCCAGCTTGTCGCTGCGTAGGGCGCGCCCGATCAGGATGCGTTTCGGAAGGTCAGTCGGCATAGGCACGTTAAGGAATCGTAGGGGCTTCCCGGTCGAGGCTGCGCCGTTTGTCCCCCCCTTCGTCGCGACTGCGTTCGGTGGACCAGTTAGCGTGTCGGATACGAGTCGGCGGGCAACACTCTGGTTGTCGGGCGTTGCCGGGTCGGCGCCCCCACGATGAACCTCGTCCCGGACGACCGGGCGGGAAACGGAGATGAACGGTGTTTGCGCAGGTCAAGACCCTTTCGGGACGGGTGAGGTAGCGCCGGTGCACATCGTCATCATGGGCTGCGGCCGCGTGGGCTCCGCCCTCGCCAGAGCACTGGAGAAACAGGGCCACTCGGTGGCCGTGGTGGACCAGGACCCGACCGCGTTCCGCCGGCTGGGCGCCGGGTTCAACGGGCGCCGGGTGACCGGCGTCGGCTTCGACCAGGACACCCTGCGCGAGGCGGGCATCGAGGAGGCCGGCGCCTTCGCCGCGGTCTCCAGCGGTGACAACTCCAACATCATCGCCGCCCGGGTGGCCCGGGAGAACTTCGGCGTCGAGAACGTCGCCGCCCGGATCTACGACCCCCGCCGCGCCGAGGTGTACCAGCGCCTGGGCATCCCCACCGTGGCGACGGTCCGCTGGACCGCCGACCAGATGCTGCGCCGGCTGCTGCCGAGCGGCGCCGAGCCACTGTGGCAGGACCCGAGCGGTGCCGTGCAGCTCGCCGAGGTCGCGTACGACCCGCGCTGGATCGGCCACCGGATCAACAAGCTGGAGGAGGCCTCCGGCGCCCGGGTGGCGTTCGTCACCCGGCTCGGCGAGGGCATGCTCCCCTCGCCGCAGATGGTGGTGCAGGAGGGCGACCTGGTGCACGTGATGCTGCGCCGGACCGACCTGGCGGCCGTCGAGGCCGCGTTCGCGCAGGGGCCGAAGGAGGAGGGTCACTGATGCGCGTCGCCATTGCCGGGGCCGGTGCCGTGGGCCGCTCGATCGCGGGCGAGCTGCTGGAGAACGGCCACGAGGTCCTGCTGATAGACAAGAACCCCAACTCCATCTCGGTGGAGCGGGTCCCGATGGCGGAGTGGCTGCTGGCCGACGCCTGTGAGATCACCTCGCTGGACGAGGCCGCGCTCCAGCGCTGCCACGTGGTGATCGCGGCGACCGGCGACGACAAGGTCAATCTGGTCGTCTCGCTGCTCGCCAAGACCGAGTACGCGGTGCCGCGGGTGGTCGCCCGGGTGAACAACCCCAAGAACGAGTGGCTCTTCAACGAGTCCTGGGGCGTGGACGTGGCCGTCTCCACCCCCCGTCTGATGTCCGCGCTGGTCGAGGAGGCGGTCAGCGTCGGCGACCTGGTCCGCCTGATGCGCTTCAGCCAGGGCAACGCCAACCTGGTCGAGCTGACCCTGGCCTCCGACACCGAGCTGGTCGGCACCCGGGTCGGCGACGTCGCCTGGCCGCAGGACACCGCGCTGGTGACCATCATCCGCGAGGGCCGGGTGCTGGTACCGGGCAAGGACGACACCCTGGAGGGCGGCGACGAGCTGCTCTTCGTCGCCGCGCAGGAGCGCGAGGAGGAGCTGGAGCAGCTGCTCTCGGCCACCTCGGGCGCCCAGTAGCCACGGGCTGCACAGCGGAAGGGCCCGCACCCCTCGCCGGGGTGCGGGCCCTTCCGTGCAGGTCCGCCGTGGGAGCCGGCTACTTCGCCGGCTCCTCCTCGTCCAGCTGCGCCTTGATCGGCGGCGGCGCCTTCAACAGGATCTGCCAGGTCACGTACATCGCCAGCAGCATCGGCGGGATGCCGAGGGCGACCTTCAGCCAGCCCAGCAGGTTGACGTTGTGGGTGAAGTACAGCGGGAAGAGGATCACCGGCTTGGCGCCCATGATCACCACCCAGGCCCAGGTCGCCCTGGTGTAGGCGGCCAGGCGGCCCGGGTTCTCCTTGCGCCAGGTGAACATCTCGCCGGTGATCGGGCCGAGCATCACCCCGATCATCGGCCAGCGCACCAGGGCGGAGACCGCCAGGCCGATGCAGTAGCCGACGCTCCAGAGCAGGCCGGGCAGGTAGAAGTCCTCGGCCTTGCCGCTCTTCATCGAGATCCAGGCGCCGAGGGCGACGCCGAACACCCCGCTGAAGGCATGCTGGATGGTCTCGCGCTTCGCCAGCCGGGCCACGACGAACAGGGCGCTCAGGCCCAGTGCGGCCCAGGCCGAGGTGCTGACCTGGTGGGTCAGGTTGTAGGTGACGATGAAGACCAGGCCGGGCAGCGTCATGTCGATCATGCCGCGCACGCCGCCGAAGGCCTGGAGCACCGTCTCGGCGGCCTCCTTGGAGGCGGCCTTGCGGGCGGCCTCCGCGTCCGCCGGGTCGACGGGCAGGTCGAGCTGGGCGGCGGCCTCGCCGCCGGGCTGGTTGCTCACGCTCATTCGCTCCCGTGTCCGACCGGACGCAGCTCATAGCGGGGGTTGAACAGCACGCGGCGCCCGCGTGCGTGGCTGATCCGGCCGCTGGCGACCAGCCGGCGGCCGGGCTCTATCCCGGCGATCGAGCGGCGCCCGAGCCAGACCACATCCAGCGCCTCGGTGCCGTCGAAGAGTTCGGCCTCCAGTGCGGGCACCCCCGCCCGGGGGCGCAGCGTCACCGTGCGCAACGTGCCCGCGACGGTGACCAGCTCGCGGTCCCCGCAGCCGGCGATCGGTGTGCATCCGGACTCCGCGGCGCTCTCCTGGCGCAGCTCCTCGGCGTCCAGCTCCTCGGCCGAGGAGGTCAGCCGGCTGAGCATGCGGCGGAACCGCCCCTGCGGCTGGCCGCTGCTGTTGTCACCACTCATGCCGGAAGGGTACCGGGTTCCGGCCCCCCGGCGGCAGGTCGTCCAGCCGCCAGGGGCGGCCGAGGTCAGCTCTCGAACCGGTACCCCATGCCCGGTTCGGTGATGAAGTGGCGCGGGTGCGAGGGGTCGCGCTCCAGCTTGCGGCGCAGCTGGGCGAGGTAGACCCGCAGGTAGTTGGTCTCGGTGCGGTAGGCCGGGCCCCACACCTCCTGAAGCAGCTGGGTCTGGCTGACCAGCCGCCCGGCGTTGCGGACCAGCACCTCCAGCAGGTGCCACTCGGTCGGGGTGAGGCGTACGTCGACGCCGTCCCGGTTGACCTTCTTGGCCGCGAGATCGACGGTGAAGGACTCGGTGACGACCAGCGAGTCGGCCTCCCCGGCCACCGGCTCGGCCCGCCGCACGGCGGCCCGCATACGGGCGAGCAGCTCGTCCATGCCGAACGGCTTGGTGACGTAGTCGTCGGCGCCGGCGTCCAGCGCCTCGACCTTCTCGTCCGAGGCATGCCGGGCCGACAGCACGATGATCGGCACCCGGGTCCAGCCGCGCAGGCCGCGGATCACCTCGACCCCGTCCATGTCGGGCAGGCCCAGGTCGAGGACGACCACGTCCGGATGGCGGGCCGCGGCCAGCTCCAGGGCGCTCGCGCCGTCATGGGCCGCGTCCACCTCGTACTTACGGGCCTTGAGGTTGATCACCAGCGCGCGGACGATCTGCGGTTCGTCGTCCACGACGAGGACCCGGGTCATTTGCGGGCTCCGCCTTTCAGGGCTGTCTGACTTACGGACTGTGGGATGACTCGATGGCTTTCGTTGCGGCGTGCGGCGCCGGGACCGGACGACGGGCCCGGCCGGTGCGCCGCCGGTTCTCAGGTGATCAGCTCCGCGAGCGGATCACCGCCGTCGCCGCCCGGCTCCCCCGTGTCGGGCGGCCGTTCGACCACGGGCAGGCTGACGACCATGGTCAGGCCCCCGCCCGGGGTGTCCTCGGCGGTGACGGTACCGTCCATCGCCTCGACGAACCCGCGCGCCACCGCCAGGCCGAGGCCCACCCCGGCGCCGCGCGGCGCGTCCCCGTAGCGCTGGAACGGCGCGAAGATCTTTTCCTTGGCCTCCTCGGGCACGCCCGGACCGCGGTCCACGATCCGCAGCTCGACCCGGGCCGGAACCCCCGGCTGCCGCAGCTCGTCGGCCTTGACCAGCACCTTGACGCCGTCCGGGCTGTACTTGACGGCGTTCTCCACCAGGTTGGCGAGCGAACGCTCCAACAGCCCGCCGTCGGCCCGGACCATCGGCAGCGTCTCCGGCACCTCCAGCCGGACGGACTCCGGCGGCACCCCGCCGAGCGCGTACGGCACCACCTCGTCCAGGTCGGTCTCCTGGATCAAGGGGGTGACCGTCCCGGTCTGAAGCCGGCTCATGTCGAGCAGGTTGTTGATCAGGTGGTCCAGCCGGTCGGCCCCGGCCTCGATGCCGGCCAGCAGCTCGGCCTCGTCCTCCGGGTCCCAGTCGACGTCGGCGGAACGCAGCGAGCTCACCGAGGCCTTGATGCCCGCCAGCGGGGTGCGCAGGTCGTGCGAGACGGCGGCCAGCAGAGCCGTCCGGATCCGGTTGCCCTCCGCCTCCCGGCGGGCCTCGGCGGCCTCCCGGGCCAGCCGGCGGCGCTCCAGCACCACGGCGGCCTGCGCCGCGAACGCCCCGAGCAGGCGCCGGTCCGCCCCGGGCAGCACCCGGCCGCGCAGCACCAGCGCCAGGCTGTCACCGACCGGGACGTCCACGTCGGCCTCCTCCGGCCGCTCCGGCGGGCGCGGGCCGGCGGCGGCCACCGGAACCCAGGCCGCGAGCGGATCGGGCCGCTCCAGCAGTGCGGCGCTCTCCTGCCCGAAGGTCTCCCGGACCTGCTCCATCAGCGCGGTCAGCACGCCGTCCCCGTTGGGCGCGCCGCGCAGCACCGTGCCGGCCAACGCGCTGAGCGTCTGTGCCTCGGTCTGACTGCGGGCCGCCTGCTGGGTGCGCCGGGCCGCGAGGTCCACCACCGACGCCACCGATATGCCGACGATGGTGAAGATCGCCACCGCCATGATGTTCTGCGGCTCGTTGATGGTGAACGTGTGCAGCGGCGGGGTGAAGTAGTAGTTCAGCACCGAGGAGCCGACCAGCGCCGAGCCGATCGCCGGCAGCAGCCCGCCGACCAGCGCCGCGCACACCGTCAGCGACAGGAACAGCAGCATGTCGGTGGAGAGCCCCAGGCCGCCGATCGCGGTCAGCACGATCGCCATCAGCGGCGGGCCGACCAGCCCGATCAGCCAGCCGGCGACCGTCCGGGTACGGCCCAGGTCGGTGATCCGGCGGACCGGTATCTTGCCGCGCCGCCCGTGCCCGGCGTGCTCGTGGGTGACCATGTGGACGTCGATGTCCCCGGCCTCCCGGGTCACCGTGGTGCCGACGCCCGGCCCGTACAGGTACTGCCAGGCGGGCCGCCGGCTGGTGCCCAGCACGATCTGGGTGGCGTTCACGCCCCGGGCGAAGTCCAGCAGCCCGCTGGCCGGGTCGTCGCCCAGCACGGCGTGGAAGGAGCCGCCGAGGCTCTCCACCAGCGCGCGCTGCTCGATCAGCGTCTGCGGCGAGCCGGAGCCCACCAGCCCGTCCGAGCGGGAGATGTGCACGGCGAGCAGTTCGCCGCCGGAGACCCGGGCCGCGATCCGGGCCGCCCGGCGGATCAGCGTCGCCCCCTCGGGCCCGCCGGTCAGGCCCACCACGATCCGCTCCCGGGCCTGCCAGGTGCCCTCGATGCCCTGCTCGGCCCGGTACTTCTGGAGGTACTCGTCCACCCGGTCCGCGGTCCACAACAGCGCCAGCTCGCGCAGTGCGGTCAGGTTGCCCGGGCGGAAGTAGTTGGCGAGGGCGGCGTCGATCTTCTCCGGCGCGTACACGTTGCCGTGCGCCAGCCGTCGCCGCAGCGCCTGCGGGGACATGTCCACCAGCTCGATCTGGTCCGCCCGGCGAACCACCTCGTCCGGGACGGTCTCGCGCTGGCGCACCCCGGTGATGCCCTCGACGGCGTCGCCGAGCGACTCCAGGTGCTGCACGTTGACGGAGGAGATCACGTCGATCCCGGCCGCCAACAGCTCCTCGACGTCCTGCCAGCGCTTGTCGTTGCGACAGCCGGGAACGTTGGTGTGGGCCAGCTCGTCCACCAGGGCCACCTGCGGGCGGCGGGCCAGGACGGCGTCCAGGTCCATCTCGGAGAACCGGGCGCCCCGGTGCACCACCTGCTGCCGCAGCACGACCTCCAGCCCGGCGACCATGTCCGAAGTCCGCCGGCGCCCGTGGTCCTCCACGAACCCGACCACGACGTCCGTGCCACGCTCCTGGCGCCGGTGCGCCTCGGCGAGCATGGCGTACGTCTTGCCGACCCCGGGGGCCGCCCCGAGGTAGATGCGCAGCCTGCCTCGTCCCATGAGCACCATTCTTGATCCGGCCCTGCCCGGGAGACACCCCGGACACCTGTTCCCCTTGCCTTCGAGACTACGGCGTGCGACGAGATTTTCCGCTGATCAGTGCGCTGATCAGGCGGTTTTAGCGGCATATTGACGGTGGAGCAGCCACTCGGCGGGGGTCGTCGGCCGTTCGGAAGGGGTCTGGGCCATCTGGCGGCCCGGAAATGCGAAGAACCCCCGATCCGAATGGATCAGGGGTTCTTCTGAAGAATTGTTCGGCGGCGTCCTACTCTCCCACAGGGTCCCCCCTGCAGTACCATCGGCGCTGTAAGGCTTAGCTTCCGGGTTCGGAATGT